>NZ_JBBIAB010000024.1 GCF_039634785.1 Tistrella mobilis
GGTGGTCTCCGACGCCCACGAAGGATTGAAAGCGGCCATCGCCAAGGTGCTGAACGCCACCTGGCAGCGCTGCCGCGTCCATTTCATGCGCAACGTGCTGGCCCATGCAGGCAAACAGGGCCGCCGCGTCGTCTCGGCCTTCATCGGCACCGCCTTCGCCCAGGACACCGCCCGGGCCGCCCGTGCGCAATGGCGCCAGGTGGCCGACCAACTGCGCCCCAGAGCCCGGAAACTGGCGGACGTGATGGACGACGCCGAAACCGACGTCCTGGCATACATGGACTTCCCTGCCGCGCATCGCGCCAAGCTGCACTCGACCAATCCCATCGAGCGCCTCAACGGCGAAATCAAGCGTCGCACCGAGGTCGTCGGCATCTTCCCCAACGAGGCCGCCATCACCCGACTGATCGGCGCCATCCTGCTGGAGCAGAACGACGAGTGGGCCGTCCAGCGATCCCGCTATATGACCCTGGAATCCGTCGCCCCCTTGGGCGATGATCCGCTGACCAGCCTGCAGCCCGTCGCGGCAGCCTGACTATCCCGGACAACCTTGCCGGAGATCAAACGGCGACTGCGCTGTTATACCAATCTGCAATAATTAGAACCCATGAGCCCAGCACCTCAATCTGAGGGACATGATCTTCCATGGATGGCTAATGAGCTTGTTCTAGGCACGGCAACATACGGCGATGATCTGATCGTCGAGATCCCCTATCGTGAGTCGTGATCAGCGTTTAGCCATCTTACACCTAACCATGGTTAGGTGTCAGCAGCCACCGTATTCATGGTAGAATTTCTGATCGTCACTTGCCAAAGCAAGTCCTGAAACAGGCTCCAAAAACGACAGCTTGCGGCGCCTCACCTCCCCCTGCTTGGCAGGGTGTAGCCGTATGTTTCACGCCATCAACCTCGCTACACGATGATTTCCCGGCTCAGCCATCTGCTCTTCGCCACAACCCCCCGATACCCCGCCGGCGTCCACCCCGTATGCCGGTGGAAAACGCGTGTCAGGTGGCTCTGGCTTGAAAAGCCGCAGGCGGCGGCGATGCCGGCGATGGGTTGGTCGGTTCGAAGCAGGATGCGGGCCCGGGCGACGCGTTTCCAGGTGACCCAGGCATGCGGTGCGATGCCGCGGGACAGGCGGAACATGCGGTGGAAGTGATAGCCCGACAGGTCGGCCAGGGCGGCGAGGTCGTCCAGCGTGATCGTCTGGTCCAGATGGGCGTCGATCCAATCGTCGACCCGGCGCAGGATATGCGGGGCAAGGCCCGCGCGCAGGGCGCCCGCCTGCGTGGTGCCGGCCCGCGTGGAACCCGGCTTCCGGCGCAGGGCGCCGAACAGCTCTGCGAGGGCGGTTTCGGCGTGCAGAACATCCCCGTCGGCGCCGGCCGCGGCGAGGCGGGCGAGCGGGGCGGCGAGGTCCGGGTTGCGGATGAAGGTCGCTTCCGGCAGGTCCAGGCTGCGGGCGTCGCAGTCATGGGTGCGGGCAAAGCCGCTGCGCAGCCTGGCTTCCGACAGATAGAGATGCACGAAGCGGAAGGGGGCGTTGATCTCCCAGTCCGAGCCGCAGCCCTCCGGCATCACGCAGATCGCCCCCGGATAGCCGGCAACCCCGCCGGCATCCAGCCGCCGCGTGCCGGTGCCGCCCTCAAGATAAAGGCTGAAGGTGGTATGGGCCGGCGCCCGATAGCACACCCGATCGCGGGTGTTTTCCCAGACCGTGACCGCACAGCCCTCGCCCAGCTCCATGCCGGCGAGCGCCCTGGCGACCGGCGATCTGCGCAGGACGTCGTAGATGGTGTCGGGCGTGGAGGGACGGGAGGTCGCAATGTGAGACATGGGGTGGTGGGACATGGGGTGCCGGCCGTTGGGTGCGTCGGCCGATGTTAGGTCGGCCGGCGCCGCGGGAAAAGTGTCGGCCTGCGGATTTGCGCAAGAAGATGCAAAACTGCCGGGGGTGACCCGGCCTATGCTGCGCGCATGAACACATCCCTTCTCTTTGTCGCCACCGTGCTGATCTGGGGCACGACGTGGATCGCGATCGCCCTGCAGATCGGTGCCGTGCCGGTCATGGTGTCGATCTTCTATCGCTTTGCGCTGGCCGGGCTGGTGATGCTCGCCGGGCTTGCGATCCTGGGCCGTCTGGCACGCCCGGCACATTGGCGGTTCGTCGCCGTGCAGGCGCTGTGTCTGTTTTCGTTCAACTTCGTCGGGCTCTACAAGGCGGCGGGGTTGATCCCCTCGGGCCTGGTCTCGGTGGTCTTCTCGCTGGCCTCCATCTTCAACGCGGTCAATGCCCGGATCTTCTTCGGGGACCGGATCACGCTCCGCGTCGTCGGCGCCGGGGCGATCGGGGTGGCCGGGCTGGTCCTGCTGTTCTGGCACGATCTGTTCACCACGCTGGACGGGAACAGCCTGCGCGGCATTGCCTGGGCGGGGTTCGGCACGCTGATGTTCTCGTTCGGCAATATGGCCTCGCGCCGCAACAGTGCGCTCGGCACCTCTCCGGTCACCGCGAATGCCTGGGGCATGGGCATGGGGGCCGCCGTGCTGCTGACGCTGATCCTGGCGACCGGGCAGCCGGTGGTTCTGCCCGACGGCATCACCTATTGGGCGGCGCTCGCCTATCTGGCGGTGATCGGCTCGGTCACCGGCTTCACCACCTATCTGCTGCTGGTGCAGAAGATCGGCTCGGCCCGGGCCGGCTATGCCACGGTGGTCTTCCCCATGGTCGCGCTTCTGATCTCCACCCTGTTCGAAGGCTATCAGTGGACCTGGACGGCCGCCGCCGGGCTGGGCCTGATCGTGTTCGGCAATATCGTGATGTTCGCGCGGCGCCGGGCCCGGCCCTGATGAGCCCGGCCCTGATCAGGCCGCATCCACCAGCGCCTGCCCCCGCGCATTCAACAGCAAGCCCGCCCCCAGCTTCGTCATCGTATACCCGAATGCCAGTCCGCGGTCCGGATCCGCGAAACCGATCGAGCCGCCGGCGCCGACATGGCCGTAGGCGCGATGGCCGATGATGACGCTGTCGGCCGGCTGCGGGCGGCGGCGGTTGTCCATGCGGAGCATGAAGCCCGGGCCGAAGCGGGTGGGTTGCAGCAGGGTGGCGTCGATCTGGGTGGCGGAGCTGGCCTCGGCGAAGCCGGCGACGGTGTCGGCGTCGAAGCCGAGCGCCGCGTCGGGCAGCGTGGCGGCATAGAGCGAGGCGAGCGCGCGGGCATTGGTGATGCCGCCGGCCGCGCCGATTTCGGCCGCGTGGCCTTCGCGCGTATTGGCGCCGCGGCTGCTGTAGGTGCCGTTGTTGAACACGAACAGATGCTGGATCGTGCCCGGCTGCTTTGCCGCGGCAAGGAAGGGCGTGAGGTCGGCACCGCGCTGGGCGCGGCGGACGATCACCGGGGCGACGCGCGGCTCGACGCTTTCGGGCAGGCCGATCCAGAAATCGAGGCCGAGCGGCCCCGCGATCTCTTCGGCGAAGAAACGGCCCAGGCTGCGGCCGTCCACCCGGCGCAGCACCTCTGCCGCCATGAAGCCCATGGTGATCGGGTGATAGCCGGTGCGGGTGCCGGGCTGCCAGAGCGGGGCCTCTTCCTCGATCCGGGCGATCATATAGGGATAATCGGTGACGCAATCGGCCTTGAGCGGCGCGGTCAGCACCGGCAGGCCGATGCTGTGGTCAAGGATCATCCGCACCGTGGCGTCGCGCTTGGGCCCCGGATCGGGGGCACGGCCGGCGAATTCGGGCCAGATCTCGACCACCTTCTGATCCAGATCGAGCAGGCCGCGCGCCGCCGCCAGATGCAGCGCGATCGCCGTCGCGCCCTTGGTGGCCGAGAAGATCACCGAAACCGTGTCTTCCGCCCAGGCGCGGGCCGGGCTGTCGCCACCCGCCCGCACCGCCAGCCCGCCCCAGAGATCGACCACCAGCCGGCCGTCCTGAACCAGGGCCACCGAGGCGCCGACCTCGTCGCGCTCGGCGAAATTGGCGGCGAAGGCCCGGGCCACCGCCTCGTATGCCGGGTGGCAGCGCCCCGCGATCTGCAGCGTCCCGTGTTCGGCACTGTCGACGGTGGCGGTCCAGGCGGCGGCATCGGGGTGGAGCGGGGCGGTCATGGGTGGCGCGTGTCCCTGGGATAAGGAAGGTGGTGAGCGGGTCCGTTATAGCCCATCCGCCTTGCGGATCGCCATTGAAGCCGCCCGCGGCTGGCCTCATGATCGCGTGCGGTCACCCATGGGCGAAGCGATGCGGGTGGCAAGACGCAGGGGCGGGAGGATGGGCCATATGCCGATGGGCCGGATGGTCGGGAACGGGCGGGGCATGATGCTCATGGTCCTGGCGGGTGTGATGTGGCTGATGCTGGCGGCCGGCGGCAGCCCGGCCATGGCGGCCATGCCCCAGATGATGCTGGCCCAGCAACAGAGCGCCGCGGCCCCGGCGGCCCCCACACCCGCCCCCGCCGATCCCGAGCGGGTGCGGGAATTGATGGGGCTTCTGGCCGATCCCGCGATCCAGGCCTGGATTGCCGCACAGGCCGCCGCCGGCACCGCCGCGCCCGCATCACCGCCCGCATCGGCCGCCATGCTGCCCGCCGATGCGGCCGAACGCCGGATGATGGCCGAACGGCTGCTGACGGCGCGCATCGACGGCATCCGCGCCTTCCTCGGCACATTGAAAGACGGGCTGCCGCAGATCCCGGCCGAACTGGCGGCGGCGGCGGGCACCTTCCGTGCGCGGATCGGTGCCGGGACCGGCGGGGTGATCCTGCCGCTGCTGGGCTTCGCGCTGCTCGGCTGCGGTTTCGAATGGGCCTTCACCCGGGCGACCCGGCCGCTGCGCCGGCGGATCGAGGCCCACCCGACCGATCGGCCGCGCATGCGGCTGCGCGTGGCGGGGCTGCGGGCACTTTATGGTCTGGGCGTGCTGGCGGCCTTCGCGCTCGGCAGTATCGGCGCCTTCGCGGTGATGCCCTGGCCGCCGATGCTGCGCCAGGTGGTGGCATCCTATCTGCTGATCGTGCTGATGCTGCGGCTGGTGACGGGGCTGGGCCGCATTCTGCTTTCGCCCCAGGTGCCGCGCTTCCGGATCGTGCCGATGAGCGACGCGGCCGCCCGGCACTGGATGCTGTGGTCGGCGGTGCTGGTCGGCTGGTACGGGCTGGGCGATGTTACGCTCGACCTGTTGCACGGGCTGGGCATGTCGCCCGGGCCCTGGGCGGCGCTGGGGCTGGGCATCGGCCTGGTCCTGCTGCTGCTGACCCTGATCGCCACCTGGACCCGGCCCGAAATCGACGGCGAGGGCCGCGCCCATCGCCGCCGGGCGCTGGCCACCTGGCTGTTCTCGATCTATCTGGTCGGCGTCTGGCTGCTGCTGTTCACCGGCTCCATCCAGCCCTTCCAGGTGGCGATCGTGCTGCTGCTGCTGTTCGTGGTGCTGCTGCCGGCCACCCGCCGGGCGGTCGCCCATTTCGTCCGCCCGACCGAACATCCCGACGGCACGGCGCCGGAGCCCGAACCTGCAACGGCCCTGCCGGTGCATGGCGGGGGTGAGGGCGGCGGCATGATGATCTCCGCCGGTCCCGCGCCGTCGATGATCGCGATCTCGGTCGGCCGCGGGCTCCGCGCCTTCTGGCTGCTGGGGGCGGCCGTGCTGATCGCCGGCATCATCGATTACGACCTGACCGAACTGACCCGCCGCGAAACCCCGCTGCAGCGGGTGATGGGCGGGATCTTCCAGGCGGTGGTGATCGTGCTGGTGGCCGACATCGCCTGGCGGCTGGCGGCGGCCTGGATCGATCACCGGCTGATGCGGGCCGCCCATGACGGCGCGACCGGCGGCGAGGACGCCCTGCGCCGGCAGGCGCGGCTGCGCACTTTGCTGCCGATCCTGCGCAACCTGCTGCTGGCGGTGCTGGGGGTGATCACCCTTTTGATGGTGCTGTCGTCGCTGGGGGTGGAAATCGGCCCGCTGATCGCCGGTGCCGGCGTGGTCGGCGTCGCGATCGGCTTCGGCGCCCAGACGCTGGTCAAGGACATCATCTCGGGCATGTTCTTCCTGTTCGACGATGCCTTCCGGGTGGGCGAATACATCGAAAGCGGCAATATCCGCGGTACGGTGGAAAGCTTCTCGCTGCGCTCGATGAAGCTGCGTCACCACCGGGGCGCGCTGCACACCATCCCCTTCGGCTCTCTGGACAAGATCACCAATTACTCGCGTGACTGGGTGATCGACAAGCTGACGGTGAAGGTCACCTATGCCGCCGATCTCGACAAGGTGAAGAAGATCATCAAACAGGTCGGCCGTGACCTGCAGCAGGATCCGGAATTCGCCCCCAACATCATCGAGACCCTGAAAATGCAGGGCGTGGAGCAGTTCGGCGATTATGCCATCCAGCTGCGTCTGAAGATGATGACCAAGCCCGGCGAACAATTCGTCATCCGCCGCCGCGCCTATGCGCTGATCAAGAAGGCGTTCGAAGCCAACGACATCGCCTTCGCCTTCCCGACCGTCTCGGTCTCGGGCCAGGGCGGCGACGCGGCCGCGGCGGCCCAGGCGACGCTGGCCGCTTCCGCGGCGGGGGAGGATGGAAAGGCGGGGTGAGGCGGGCAGGGAGCCTGCGCCCTGCTCGCGTCACCAGTCGGCAGCCTGAATGATGGCAAGCCAATCCTGCCGTGTACCCAGCAGGCGCAGGATCGTCACATCTGCACCGTCCTCAACATAGACGATGACATGGCGACCATGGGCGTGGATGCGCACCGGCGGATTGATGTCGCGCCGCTCCTGTCCAAGCGACGGCAGGGTGGCAATGAGGCCGAAAAGGCGCGCCAGATCATCGACATAGCGTCCGGCCTGATCGATCGACCAGGTTTCTGCCGAATACCGCCAGATCTCCTCAAGATCGTCGAGTGCGCGCGGAGAGAGCCGGTAACCGGGCGGCTCAGCGGACGACATGACGTTCGCGCATCCGCAGCTTGAAGGCCTCGACGTCGAGGGCCTGCGGCTCGCCGCTTTCAATGCCGTCGGTGACCGCGGCCTGAAGGGCGGCGATCGCTTCCTTGCGGGCGCGGTCGCGGCGGATCAGATCACGCATATAGTCGCTGGCGTTGCCGTACTGGCCGCCGTCGACCTGGCCTTCGACCCAGGATTTCATCGCATCGGGCAGGGACACATTCATCGTCGCCATCGCAGGTCTCCTCTGATGCAGAGAGTCTCGTGACGATGGCGGTTCTTGTCAATCAATTTGACAAAGATTGCCATTAACGACGACGACCTCACCCCGGCAACACCGCCGCCACCTCGGGCGAAAGCGGCGCTTCCAGCGCGCCGCAGAGCGATTCGACCAGGCAGTCGAGCGCATAGGGCTTGCCCCAGAGCCCGCCGCCGGTGGGGTCGGCCTCGAAGGCGGCTTCGCGCACGGCGAGGCTGGTGTTCATGAACAGCACCATATGGGCCAGACGCTGGCTGATCACCGCGGCGGGCAGGGGGGCCATCAGCCGGCGCAGATGGTCGATGCAGCGCATATAGCTCGACCGCCAGCGATCGCCCACCGCATCCAGGAACATGGCGCGGTGGTTGATCTGCATGGCGACGATGAAGCGCATATGGCCGAAGCCGATCGGCAGGCTGCGATGGGCGTCCGGGTCGCCGGCGCCCGTTGTCTCCACCTCTAGCAGCAGGCGGACGATATCGGCCACCCGCTCCGGGCCGCCCTCGGCCTCCATCACGTCCAGCCGGGCATTGCGGGCGCGATCGCTGCGCTGGGCCGCTTCGACCACCAGTTCGCGGATCAGCCCCTCTTTCGATCCGAAATAATAGTGGAGCGAGGCGCCGTTGCGCATGCCGGCTTCGGTGACGATGTTGCGCACCGACACCCCGTCGATGCCGCGGGTCGAGAACAGGCGCAGGGCCGCGAGCTTCAGCTTCTCGCGCGTGGGATCGGTCTGCGTGGGCTCCGCGGCGAGCGGGGCGGGTTCGGCGGACATGCGCTACTCCTGGGGTCTTCCGGCGGCAGTCTACGGATCTTCCGATCATTGGTTATCCGAAACGGGTCGGAAGATACATGATCAATTCGGGCACCAGCATCAGCAGGGCCAGAACCGCCAGATCCATCACCAGGAACCAGAGGATGCCGCGGAAGATCGCCGAGGTCCGGACCAGATCCCCGACCACGCTTTTGATCACGAAGACATTCATGCCGACCGGCGGGGTGATCATGCCGATTTCGAGCAGCTTGGTCAGGATCACGCCGAACCAGAGCAGGCCGAAGCCGGTGCCGTCGACGATCGGCAGCACGATCGGCAGGGTGAGCAGCATGGCGCCGACCGGTTCCAGGAACAGGCCGAGCAGCAGATACACGATCACCACCCCGGCCATGATGAGCACCGGATCGGCGCCCAGCGCCAGCACCTGTTCCGAGAGATAATCGGCTGATCCCGACAGCGCCAGGAAGCGGGTGAGCAGGGTGGCGCCGATGCCGATGATGATCAGGGTGGATGTGGTGAGCACCGTGTCGACGATGGCGGCCGAAAACCGCGCGCGGGTGAGGCTGCCCTTGGCGAGCGCGATCACCACCGCCATCAGCGCGCCGACCGCGCCCGCCTCGGTTGCGGTGAACACGCCCGAGAACAGGCCGCCGAAGATGCCGATCATCAGCAGGATCACCGGCCAGGTGTCCTTGAGCGCCGCGATCCGCTCTGCGGCGGGCGTGCGGATATCGACCTGCGGCGCCAGCGCCGGGTTCAGCTTCACCCGGATCATGATCACCAGCACATAGCCGATCGCGGTGATGACGCCCGCGGCGATGCCGCCCAGGAACAGGCCGGTGACCGGCACCTGGGCCACCACGCCATACAGGATCAGGATGATCGAAGGCGGGATCAGCGCGCCGATCGTGCCCGCCACCGCCACCGAACCGGTGGCGAGTTCGGGATGGTAGCGCGCCTTCAGCATTTCGGGGATGGCGATCCGGCCCATGGTCGCCGAACAGGCGATGGACGAGCCGGACACCGCGGCGAAACCGGCCGAGCCCATCACGGCCGCGACCGCGAGCCCGCCCGGCACCCGTTCCAGCCAGACCCGGGCCGCCCGGAACAGGCCCTGGGTCAGCTGGCCGTGATAGCAGACGAAACCCAGCAGCAGGAACATGGGCACCGAACTCAGCACCCAGTTGGCCGCGAACTGAAAGGGCAGCAGGCCGAGCGAGCCCCAGGCGACCTTCCAGCCCATCAGCACCCAGAGCCCGCCGAAGGACACGCCGATCAGCGAGATGCCGATGGGGATGCGCAGCGCGATGAACACCAGCAGCAGGCCCAGCCCGGAGAGGCCGATCTGAACGTCGCTCACAGCCCCGCCTCCCGTCCGGAGGTGGCGGCTGCCAGATCGTCGGGCCGTCGGCGCAGGAAATTGACGAAGCGGTAGATCACCAGCAGGGTCATCAATCCTGCGCCCACAGGCAGCGCGTAATAGGCCGGCCAGATCGGGATGCTGGACGAGCCCTGGATTTGGGCGGCGCCGATCGCCTGCTGTTTCAGCGCCTCTTCAAAACCCCGCCAGGTGAGCAGGCCGGTGACCAGGCCCGTGGGCACCAGCATCCAGCCTTCGAGCATGTTGCGGCCGCGTCGGGGCAGAAGATCGGTCACGATTTCCATCGAAATATGGGCGCGGCGCAGCTCGGCGAAGGCGAGCGGCACGAAGGCGGCGATCACCATGTAGTAATAGGTGACGACGGTGAGGGTGCCGGGCAGGGGCGCACCCAGCAGATAGCGGAAGGCGACGTCGAGCGAGACGTGCAGCATCATCAGCGCGATCGCGATGCCGGCGATGAGCGTCGCGAGCGAGGTCGTCCGCGCAAGCAGGCGGCCGGGCGTCGACATGGGAAGGGGACCTGTCGGGTTCTGGGGACCGGGAAAGACCCGCCCCGGCCGGAGTGGCCGGGGCGGCGCGCGCCTTACATGCCGTGGGTGTTCACGTCGACCTTGGAATAGATCTCGTCCCAGTAGAGCCGGGCCAGGTCTTCACGGGTCTTGGCAGTGCGGGCCAGACCCACCCATTTGATCAGGGTCTCACGGAAGTCCGAGAGCATTTCCTCGCCGCGGGTGACGCCATAGCGCTGCTGATAGGCGGCGGGCATGGCCTTCAGATAGCCGTCGACGAAGCTGCGGGTCGCCTCCACCACGGCCGGATCGGCCTGATGGACCTGCACCCCCTTGGCCTTCACCTTTTCAAGAATGTCGGCCTGGTTGTTCTCGTAGGCGAGGCTCGCTTCGGCCGAACCCAGCGCCGCGGCCTTGAGCAGGGCGGTCCGGGCCTCCGGCGACAGATCCTGCCAGGTATCGCGGTTGACCTGCGCCATCGAGGCGACATAAACGCCGCCGGGCGCGCCCATGGTGATGTGCTTGACCGACTCGCCCATGCCGAAATTCTGGACATCCGGCACCGACAGGATGATGCAGTCCAGCACGCCCTGGCTCAGCGCCTCCAGCATCTCGTTGCCCGACATGGTGACGGGCGCCGCACCCACGGCTTCCGACCAGCCGGCCCAGTTGGCGCCGCCGATGCGCAGCCGCGCGCCCTTGAGGTCGTCCATGGTGACCACGGGCTTCGTGCAGTTCAGCGCATAGCCCGGCGTGCCGGCGGCAGCGGTGTAGACCTGGTTCTGCTTCGCGAACTCGGCATTGCACTCAGGGCATTTCGTCAGGATGTATTCGGCCATGGCCGCCGAATAGGCCTGTGCCTCCACGCCGGTCGGATCTTCCGGCAGGGTGCTCAGCATCATCGAGGCTTCGAGCAGCAGGTTGGTGTGCGGAAATTCGGCCGGGAAATAGGTGCTCATCACCGTGCCGATATCGGCAAGCCCGTCGCGCAACCCGCCCGAGGTCTCGGCCATGCTCAAAAGCGACATGGGGAAGACCTTGATGGTGACGGCATCGCCGGTCTCTGCGGCCATGGTCTTCGCCATGGTCTCGCCCGCCTTGACCAGGAACGAGGCCGGCGGATGGCCGATCGCGAAGCGCAGCTGATCGGCCGAGGCGGTAGCGGCGGTCATGGTCAGCGCGGCCAGACCCGCGGCGAGACCGATCCCCTGGATCGTCTTCATGGTGGATGTCCTCCCGTGTGGTGCAGATGCGTGCGGCATACCGGACGCTGTGCCGGGTGCCGTCTGTCGTTGTGGCGGTGGTGCGGAAATGTGCCGACCGCTCAGGCGGCGAGGGCGGCATAGGCCGCGTCGACCAGCGACTGGCCGCGCGGGTTGAGCAGCAGGCCCGGCCCCATGCGGGTCATGGCATAGCCGAAGGCGATGCCGGCCGCGGGATCGGCGAAACCGACCGAGCCGCCGGCGCCGACATGGCCGAAGGCGCGATGGCCGATCACCAGGCTGTCGGCCGGCTGCGGCCGGCGGCGATTGTCCATGCGCAGCATGAAGCCGGGGCCGAAGCGCATCGGCTGCAGCAGGGTCGCGTCCAGATGGGTGGCCGAGCTGGCCTCGGCGAAGCCGGCCAGGGTGTCGGCAGAGAAGCCGAGCGGGCCGCCCGGCACCAGCGCCGCATAGAGCCCGGCCAGGCCGCGGGCATTGGTGATGCCGCCGGCGGCGCCGATCTCCGCCGCATGGCCCGCGCGGGTGTTGACGCCGCGGATGGCGAAATCGCCGCTGTTGAACACGAACAGATTGGCGATGCTGCCCGGCTCGCGCGCCGCCAGCAGGAAGGGCGTCGCCTGGGCATCGCGCGGCGGGCGGTGGATGATCACCGGTGCCACCCGGGCCTCGTGCTCTTCCGGCAGGCCGATCCAGAAATCGAGGCCGAGGGGGCCGGCGATCTCTTCGGCGAAGAACCGGCCCAGGCTGCGGCCATCGACCCGGCGGACCACTTCCGCCGCCAGGAAGCCCATGGTCAGCGGGTGATAGCCGGTGCGGGTGCCGGGTTCCCAGAACGGGGTTTCGGCGGCCAGATGATCGATCATATAGGCGGCATCGGTGATGCAGTCCGCCTTGAGCTGCGGGCGCAGCACCGGCAGGCCGATGGTGTGATCCAGGATCATCCGCACCGTGGCGCGATCCTTGCCGTTCCCGGCGAATTCGGGCCAGTAGCCGGCCACCGGCCGGTCCAGATCGAGCCGGCCGCGTTCGGCCAGAAGATGCAGAGAGAGCGCGGTCGCGGCCTTGGTGGCCGAGAACACCACCACCAGATCATCGGCCTGCCAGGGGCGGTCTGCGGTGGCCGTGCCGCCCCAGAGATCGACCACCATCCGGCCGTCATGGACCAGCGCCACCGAGGCGCCGGCCTCGTCGCGGTCGGTGAAATTCCGGGCGAAGGCCTCGGCCACCGCGGCGAAGCGCGGGTGGCACCATCCTTCGATCGTGACGGTGTCGTTGAGCATGCGCGAGAACCGCGCCGCGTCATCGTGGCGTGCAGGCATCCGGACCCTACTCCTCCCGCGCGGGCGCCCTTCTTCATCCTGCCCCCCAAGCGGGGGTGGTGCGGGGCGCTCCGCCAGTCACGACCGATAAGCCGGTCGTATAAAGCTATCGACTAAAACGTTCGACTTAATTACGGTACCCGGACACCCGATGCGGGTCAAGATGCCCGATGGGGGGCTGCCGGCCCCGGCAATCAGGGCTCAGGGCGTATCAGAAGCAATGGGCAGGACGAACCTGCCGCCAAGGGTAAGGAAACCTGACGATGGCCGATCACGCGAACCGGGACGGCGCCCTTGCGGGTGCCGGCGACATTGACCAGGACGCCGCCTTTCGGGCGGCGGTGGCGATCGCCAATATCCCGACGCTGCTGATGGTGCTGGTCCAGCTGACCGGCGACACGCGCTGGCTGGAGCCGCCCTATGCGCCCGAACGCGGCCGCGGGCTGGACGACAACGATGATGGCGGCCTGCCCGAAGATGTTCAGGCGGAGATCCGCGCCGCCGCGACCGAGGCGATCCTGGCCTGGCGGGCGGGTCGGCCGGTGGCGATGCCGCGGCCCGACGACGATCTGCTGGTGCGCATGCTGAGCGTGTCGATGGCCGAAGAGGTGCCGGCGGAATATGGCGAGATCATCGCCTCGGGGCTGGGGCTGAAGGCGCACCGGCTGGGTGAGCCGGCGGCGGTGCCGGCCGGCTTCAAGGTGCTGGTGATCGGCGCCGGCGTCTCGGGCATCTGCGCCGCGATCCGTCTGCGCCAGCGCGGCATCGCCTGCGAGGTGATCGAGAAGGGCTCGGATTTCGGCGGCACCTGGCGCGAGAACCGCTATCCCGGCGCCGGGGTCGACACCCCCAACCACATCTATTCCTTCTCGTTCGCGCCGCATGACTGGACGCGCTATTTCGCGCTGCAGGGCGAGCTTTACGGCTATTTCCGCAAGGTCGCGCGCGATCACGGGCTGGAGAGCTGCACCCGTTTCGACACCCGGGTGTTGAGCGCCGTGTGGCAGGCGGAGGCCCGGCGCTGGGCGGTGACCATCCGCCGGCCCGACGGTGCGGAAGAGGTGCTGACCGCCGATGCGGTGGTGAGTGCGGTGGGCGTGCTGAACACGCCGCTGGTGCCGCATATCCCCGGCCTCGACAGCTTCCCCGGCCCCTGTTTCCACACCGCCGAATGGCCCGAAGATCTGGATGTCGCGGGCAAGCGCGTGGCGCTGGTCGGCAATGGTGCCTCTGCCATGCAGGTGGCGCCTGCGATCGCGCCCAGGGTCGGGCAGCTCACCATCTTTGCGCGGTCGAAGCAGTGGGCGGCACCCTTCCCGCAATTCGGCAAGGAAATGCCGCAGCCGATCCGCTTCCTGATCGCGAACATGCCGCTCTATCGGTTGTGGTATCGCCAGCGTCTTGCCTGGACCTTCAACGACCGGGTCCATGGCTCGCTGCAGAAGGATCCCGCCTGGCCGCATCCGGACCGGGCGCTGAACGCGGTCAATGACGGCCATCGCCGCGCCTTCGTGAAATACATGCAGCAGGAACTGGGCGACCGGCAGGATCTGCTGGAGAAGGTGCTGCCCGACTACCCGCCCTTCGGCAAGCGCATGCTGCTCGACAATGGCTGGTACCGTACCATCGCCCGCGACAATGTCGAACTGATCACCGACCATATGGCCGAGGTGCGCGGCAGCACGCTGGTCTCGCGCGGCGGGGAGGAACGCGAGGCCGATATTCTGGTGCTGGCCACCGGGTTCAAGGCGACCGAGTTCCTGGGCTCTTACGAGGTGCGGGGCCGCCAGGGCCAGGTGCTGTCGGATGTCTGGAACGGCGATGACGCCCGGGCCTATCTGGGCACCGCCGTGCCCGGTTTCCCCAATTTCTTCATGCTGCTGGGGCCCAATGTCGGCCTTGGTCACGGCGGCAGCATCATCTCGGCGGTGGAGCTGCAATGCGACTATCTGTTGAGCGCGCTCGACGAGATGTTCCGCCGCGGCGCCGCCACGATCGAAGTGCGCGCCGAGATCCATGACGACTACAATCGCAGGGTCGACGAGGCCCATGCGAAAATGGTCTGGACCCATGAGGGCATGGAGAACTGGTACCGCAATTCCCGCGGCCGGGTGGTGGCGATCACCCCCTGGCGCAATGACGATTTCTGGCGCATGACCCGCACGGTGGCGCCGGCGGATTACGTCTTCGACGGCCGGCCGGCCGCCGCCGGCGACGCGGCCTGACGAGACGCCAGAGACGACAGAGAAGACAGAGAAGACAAGAGGCCGGCGCGGCCGAGGCGCCTGCGACCGGCCCGGCGTGGACATGAGCAATGGGAGGGACGTCCCGATGACGATCGTGGTCGAGCAGAGCCCCGAGGGTCCGGTCCATTTCGATGCGCGCATTCCCCCGCGCGACCGGGTGGTGACCCGCGACCTTGTCGACCGGCTGGCCGTGGAGCAGCCGGACAAGGTTTTCGTGAAATTCGACGACACCGGAGAGGAATGGACCTATGCCCGCTTCCGCGAGCTGATCGTCCAGACGGCGCTGGGCCTGCAGCAGCAGGGCGTGGTGCAGGGCGCGCATGTCCTGGTCTGGATGCCCAATGGCCGCGACCAGATCCGGGTCTATTTCGCGCTCAACTATCTGGGCGCGGTCTATGTGCCGATCAACACCGCCTATCGCGGTTCGCTGCTCGCACATGTGGTCGATCTGTCGGATGCCAGCCTGGCGATCGTGCATGCCGATCTGGTCGAGCGGCTGTTCGACGTGCCCACCGCCCGGCTGGAACGGCTGATCGTCTCGGGCGGGCGCATGCCGGAATGCCCCCTGCCGGCGGTGCGGCTGGAAGAGGCGCTGCTGCCCGAGACCGGCACGCTGACGGCGCCCGCGCGCCGGATCGAGCCCTGGGACCCGATGGCGATCATCTACACCTCGGGCACCACCGGGCCGTCCAAGGCGGTGCTGGTGTCCTATCTGCACATCTATACCAATGCCGGCCCCGATGCCTGGCCCTTCGTCACGGGCGAGGACCGCTATCTGGTCAATGCGCCGATGTTCCATATCGGCGGCATGGGGCCGATGTTCGTGATGCTGGCCCGCGGTGCCTCGTTTGCGCTGGTGGAGCGGTTCGACACCGCCACCTACTGGCAGACCGTGCGGCGCAACGGCGTCACCGTCTCGTTCCTGCTGGGGGTGATGGCGACCTTCCTGGAAAAACTGCCGCCCTCGCCCGACGACCGCAATCACGGACTCAGGCTGGTGCTGGTGGTGCCGCTGGGCGATGCGGCGGTCTTTGCCGAACGCTTCGGGGTCGAGGTCCGCACCATCTTCAACATGACCGAGATTTCGAGCCCGATCGTCTCAGAAGCCAATCCGCCGCTGAAGGGCACCTGCGGCCGGATGCGGCCGGGGGTGGAGGTCCGGCTGGTCGACGACAATGACTGCGAGGTGCCGGTGGGGCAGGTGGGCGAGATGATCGTCCGCACCGACCGGCCCTGGGCGATGAACAGCGGCTATTACCGCAACCCCGAGGCGACGGCCAGGGCGTGGCGCAATGGCTGGTTCCACACCGGCGACGCCTTCATCTGCGATGCCGAGGGCAACTACTTCTTCGTCGACCGGCGCAAGGATGCCATCCGCCGCCGGGGCGAGAACATCTCGTCGCTGGAGGTCGAGGCCGAGGTGACGGCCCATCCTGACGTCCGCGAGGCCGCCGTGGTCGCGGTGCCGAGCGAGATGGGCGAGGACGACGTGCTGGTCTGCGTCGCCCCGGTCGAGGGCCGGACCATCGATCCCGAAGCCCTGATCGAATTCCTGCGCCCGCGCATGGCCTATTTCATGATCCCGCGCTATGTCCGCGTGCTCGATGCTTTGCCCAAGACGCCCACGGCCAAGGTGCTGAAGCACGAACTCCGCGCCGAGGGCATCACGGCCGACGCCTGGGACCGCGAGGCGGCGGGGCTGCGGTTGAAGTCCGAGCGGTTTGCGAGTTGACGGGCCTCCGGTCGGTGCATTGAGCTGGCCAGCAGGACCGACAGGCGTGGCTGCTGATCACCCCCTCCGTTGCTCTCGCACTCCGGTCCCGGACGTGACATGATGCCGGCCGACGACATCCTCACCTCCGGGACCGCCTCATGCCGATCAGCGCCGATACGCTTGCCCAGCAGCTTCAAGACAAGCCCCTGCCGCTCGCCCGCCTTGCGGTGGTGCTGTGGGCGAAGGGCAAGAAGGAGGAGGCGCGGGTCGCCGCTCTCCGGGTGCTGGAGGTGGCGGGCGACGGTCATCCCGAGGCGGTGATGGTGGCGCGGGACATTCTGGCCCGCGACGTGCCGAAATGGCATTTCTCGATCATCCGCGATCAGCGCCGCAACGATCTCTACGAGGCGGCGCTGAAGCGGCTGGTCCGCCCTGAGTCCCATGTGCTGGAAATCGGCACCGGCACCGGCATCCTGTCGATGATGGCGGCGCGGGCCGGCGCCGAACGGGTCACGACCTGCGAGATGAACCCGTCGGTCGCCGAGGCGGCGGCCCGGATCATTGCGAAGAACGGCTATGCCGATCGCGTGACCGTGGTGCCCAAGAAGTCCGATGATGCGCTGGTGGGCGAAGATATCGATGGCCGCGCCGATCTGCTGGTTCAGGAGATCATCTCCAACGATCTTCTGGGCGAGGCCGTGCTGCCGGCGATGGAGGATGCGGTCAAGCGGCTGCTGAAGCCCGGGGCGCGGATGATCCCGGATTCGGTCACCGCCCGGGTGGCGCTGGTCGACGATACCCGCGCCGCGAGGCATCGCATGGGCGAAATTTCGGGCTTCGATCTTGGCGGTTTCGACCATCTGGCCCAGGTCTGCCAGCGGGTGGGGGCCGATACCTCGCGGTTCACGCTCCGCAGTGCCGTCCACGACCTGTTGCATTTCGACCTGCGTTCCGGCGGCCCCTATCCGGGCCGACGGGTGATGGCGAAGCTGACCGCCACCGGCGGCCGGGTGGCCGGCGTGGTCCAGTGGCTGAAGATGGATATGGACGGTACGGGCGAGCTGATTTACGAGAACCGCCCGGATCAGGGGCTGTCTTCGTGCTGGGCGGTGCGCTTCTTCCCCTTCGACGCGCCACGGGATCTGCCGGCCGGATCGACGGTGGAAATCGGCGCCACCCATGACCGCAACACCATCATGATCTGGTGCGAAAAGGTTGAGGCGACGGCGGAAACCGCCGTCGCCTGAGCGCCTTCTTCCTCAGGCGGCGGCCTTTGCGCCGGCGCTGCGGGCCGCCAGGATCATCGATGCCGCCCGTTCGGCGATCATGATGGTGGGGGCGTTGGTGTTGCCGCCCGGCAGGCAGGGCATGACCGAGGCATCCACCACCCGCAGACCCTGAACTCCGCGCAGCCGCAGATCCGGCGTCACCACCGCGCCGTCGTCATTGCCCATCCGGCAGGTGCCGACGGGATGGTAGATGGTGTCGGCGCGGGCGCGGATATGGGCGGTCAGGGTCTGGTCGTCAGGCTCGCCGGAGAGATAGAGTTCGCGGGCCCGATAGGGGGCGAGGGCGGGGGCCGAGAGGATCCGCCGGGTGATGCGCGTGCCCTTCAGCATCACCGCCAGATCGTCCGGATCGGCGAAGAAGGCCGGGTCGATCGCGGGCGCCGCCAGCGGATCGGCCGAGGCCAGGCGCACACTGCCGCGGGATTTCGGCCGCAGCACGCAGACATGGCAGCTGAAGCCATAGCCGGCATGCAGTTTGCGGGCGTGGTCGTCGACGATCGAAATCACGAAATGCAGCTGGATGTCGGGCCGGTCGAGCGTGGGATCGGTCTTGAGAAAGGCGCCGCCCTCGGCGAAGGGGGTGGTGAGCATGCCGGTGCGGTTGCGCCGCCAGTCCCGCCAGGCGCGGACGAGCCGGCCGGTGCCGGCCATGCCGATGCCGAACATGTCGGTATCGGTCGACGACCAGCCCAGGATGAAATCCGGATGGTCCTGAAGATTGCGGCCGACATTGGCGAGATCTGCGACCACGGGGATGCCCAGGGCCGACAGCTCGGCCGCAGGGCCGATGCCTGAGAGCATCAGCAGCTGCGGCGAGTTGAAGGCGCCGCCCGAGAGGATCACCTCGGCACGCGCCCGGACCTCGCCGGTCTCCCGACCGCGCCGCCAGGCGATGCCGGCCGCGCGGCCGTCCTCGATCAGGATCCGGGTGGCATGGGTGCGGGTCATGACGTGCAGATTGGGCCGCGCCGCCATCACCGGATGCAGATAGGCCGCCGCTGCGGAACAGCGCTCCCCCTTTGCCGGACCCGAATGAAACTGGGTGACCTGATAGAGCCCGACACCTTCCTGACGCGGACCGTTGAAATCCTCGTTGACGGGGATCTGGCACTCGGCTGCCGCCTCTACGAAGGCGCGCGAGACCGGGCGTGGCGAGGGCTGGTCCGAGACCTGAAGCGGCCCGTCGGCGCCGTGGAAATCATCGGCGCCGCGCTGATTGCCTTCCGCTTTGCGGAACCAGGGCAGCACTTCCTCCCACGACCAGCCCGGGCAGCCCGCCGCCGCCCAGCCGTCATAGTCCGAGGGATGGCCGCGGACATAGAGCATGGCGTTGATCGCGCTCGACCCGCCCAGCGCCTTGCCGCGTGGCTGATAGCCGCGCCGGCCGCCCAGGCCCGGCTGCGGGACCGTTTCATAGGCCCAGTTGTTGATCTTCGGCCGCCCCGGCAGCATCGCCACCACGCCGGCCGGCGTGCGGATCAACCGGTCGCGGCCCTCGCCGCCCGCCTCGATCAGGCAGACCTCGACCGACGGGTCGTCCGTCAGCCGTCGGGCGAGCACGGACCCTGCCGATCCGCCGCCCACGATCACGTAATCGAATACCATTGCCCTTTTCCTCCCCCGGTCGCACCGATGCGTGCCGGTGCGTCTTGGTTGAGGAAATTGAACGCCCCTCCCGGCCTTATGTCCAGATGGTTGATGCGGTCCGGGGGCGGGTCAGATCGATTTCAGCAGCACGCGATCGATCGCATGGGTTGCATCCTTGTGCAGGATGACATCGGCACGCATGCGGGTGGGCAGGATGTTCTCGTGCAGGTTCACCCGGTTGATGCCGCTCCAGATGCCGCGGGCGACCTCGACCGCCTCGTCATGGGGCAGATCGGCGTAGTGGTGGAAATACGAGGCCGGGTTGCGGAAGGCGGTCTTCTGCAGCAGCAGGAAGCGGTCGACATACCAACGCGCGACATCGGCCTCGTCGGCATCCAGATAGAGCGCGATGTCGCAGAAATCCGACACCACCGCCGGGGCATTGCCGTCCACCTGCAGCAGGTTCAGCCCCTCCAGAATCAGGATGTCGGGCCGCCGGACCATCTGGAACTCGCCCGGCACGATGTCGTAGGAGAGGTGGGAATAGACCGGAGCCGCAACCTCTTCCGCCCCCGCTTTCACCGCGGCCAGGAAGCGGATCATGGCCGCGGTGTCATAGCTTTCGGGGAAGCCCTTGCGCGTCATCAGCCCGCGGGCCTTGAGCACCGCGGTCGGGTGCAGGAAGCCGTCGGTGGTGACCAGATCGACGCGCGGATGATCGGGCCAGCGGGCAAGGAGCGCGCGCAGCACCCGGGCGAAGGTGCTTTTGCCGGCCGCCACGCTGCCGACCAGCGCCACCACATAGGGTGCGCGCCCAGCCGGCCGGCCGAGGAAGGCATCGCGCACCCGCGACAGGCCGCGGGCGGCGCCGACATGCAGGTTCAGCAGCCGGGAGAGCGGCAGATAGACCTCCGACACGTCGGCAAGCCCGATCGGATCCTGCAACCCGCGCAGGCCCGCCAGCTCGGCTTCCGACAGGGTGAGCGGCGTGTTGGAGCGCAGCGCCGCCCAGGCGCTGCGGTCGAAGCTCTCATAGCCCGGCAGCGCGCCGGCAATATCCTGCATCACAATCTCTCCATTGCCCGGCACAGGCCACAACGCCCGCTCCCCCCGGGCCCTTGCGATCAGCCGCCGGTGACCAGGCCGGCGAGGCCGTCGGCCGACAGGATCTCGATCCAGTAGCCGTCGGGGTCGCGGATGAAGGCCAGGCCCTTCATCTTGCCGTCGTCGGGCCGCTTCACGAAATCGACGCCCAGCTCTTCGAACCGCGCGCAGGCGGCATAGACGTCGGGCACGGTGATGCCGATATGGCCGAAGCCGCGCGGATCGCTGTTGCCGTTGTGATAGCCGGCAAAGCCGTCATCGCTTTCGGTGCCCCAGTTATGGGTCAGCTCCAGCGCGCCCTTGCGGCGGAATACCCAGGCGGCGGCCTCGGCCGGGGTCTCGGGCTGCGGCTCGTCCGAGGCGTCGACATAGCCCATGAAGTAGAGCGAGAACTTCATCTCGGGGAAGTCGAAGCGTCTGAGCAGGCGCATGCCCAGCACGTCGCGATAGAAGGCGACCGACCGTTCCGGATCGCGGACCCGGAGCATGGTCTGGCTGAGGATGAAGTCGCGGGTGGCCGGATCGGCGGCGGCGGTTCCGGTCATGACCGTCTCCTTGGATAAGCGGCGCGGGCGGTGTGGCATCCGCCGGCGCCCGTGGTGGGCGTCGGGGCAGAGCCTAGCGGCCGGGCGCGCGCTTGTCGCCTGTCGAAGACGGCCGGGGTGGTCCTCAGCGCGGAGAGACCCGACGATGTGCACCCGCAGGCGAGCGGCCGGCCCCGGCAGCTGCCAGACTGATCAGGCCCGCAAGAGGCGGCCGCCAAGATGCGGCGTTCAACACGAGACCTGGGAGGACGACCATGCTGATGTCGACGGGCCATATCGCCAAGCCCCATACGCCCGAAGAATATGTTCAGATCGACGACGGGCCCTGGGCACCGTTCCCCGATGCCTTCTCGGATGGCGGCATCACCTGGAAGCTGCTGCATGTTTCGCCCGAAAGCGGCGGCTGGACCGCGATTTTCACCTGCCCGGCCGGGTCGTCCTTTGCGGCCCATATCCATACCGGGCCGGGCGAGTATTTCCTGACCCATGGCCGCATGGACGTGCGCGGCGGCCGGGATGCCGGCGGCGACACCGCGGTGGCGCCGGGCTATGGCTTCGAATCCTCGGGCGCCCGCCACGACCGCACCTTCTTCCCGGTCGACAGCGTGTTCTATATGACGTTCCTCGGCCCGCTCGCCTTCATTCAGCCGGACGGCACGGTCATCGCCAATATCGGCTGGGCCGAAGCCCAGGGGGCCTGGACCGCCTTCCTTTCGGCGCAGTCATGAGCACGGCCGCCGTGTTCGACCGCCATCTCGGCGCCTTCGCACAGGGCCTGGATGCGGTTCTGGCCGATTACGATGCGGCGGCAGTGGTGATCACCCCGTATGCGGTGCATCATGGGATCGAGGAGATCCGGCAGTTCTTTGCCGGCTTCCTTGCGGAGGCCACGCCCGAATTCTGGGCGGCATTCCGGGTTGAGACACGTCAGGTGGCGGGGGAGGTCGCCTATCTGGTCTGGTCGGCGGCGCCCTTCGTCACGCGGGCGACCGACACGCTGCTGGTCCGCGACGATCGGATCCTGGTCCAGACGTTCACCCCCTTCCACGGCTGACATATCCGCCAGCGAGGCGGGGAGGCCAGTCGCCCATGTCCCTGTCTACCACGTCCCCCTCCACCACGCCGGGCGGCGCATCCTGGCGCGCCGCCGACCACCCGCCGGACCTCCGCCCGGAGGTCTGGCGCACCACGCTCGAGACCGTCTATGACGGCTGGGCGGCCATCGGCCGGCCGATGCCGGGCTTCGACGCGCGGCTGCTTCAGCGGCGCGCCGGCCCGGTGACGGTCGTCGATTGCATATGTGATCCCTGTGCCGGCAGCCGCCGACGGCCGGGGCCGGCGCGCGACGGCCGCGAGCTTGTCGTCATCCAGCTGGTCCTCGGCGGTCGCGAGCAGTTCTCGATCGGCGAGGCGCAGATCGCCCTCGGCCCCGGCGACGTGCTGGTCTGGACCACCACCCGGCCGATGAGCTTCGAGGTGACGGAACGTCTGCACAAGCGGTCGGTGGTGCTGCCGCTCGCCCGGCTCCGTCACTGGCTGCCGGGCAGCTGGCAGGGGGCGACCGGCCGCATGGCCGCAGGCACGGCGGGGGCGGCGCTGGTCTCCGGTGCGGTGGGCGCCATGGCCGGCGGGCTGCTGGAACAGAACCTGCCCGATGGCGAGGCGCTGGGCGAGGCGATGCTGGGCGTGCTGGTCGCAGGCCTGGGTGCCGAGGCGCCGCGCCGCGCGGGCGGGCTCAGGGCGGCGCAGCTCGACCGGGTCAAGGCGCTGATCGATGCCCGGCTCGACGACCCGGATCTGGACCCGGCCGGCATCGCCGCCGCGGCCGGCATCTCGCTTCGCCATCTCCACGCCCTGTTCGGCAGCGCCGGTACCACCGTCCGCCGCCACCTGATCACCGCCCGGCTGGACCGCTGCCGCCGCGATCTGGCCAATCCGGTGATGGCGGGGCGCACCATCACCGACATCGCCTTTTCATGGGGGTTCCAGAACGCGGGCCATTTCGGCCGCCGCTTCCGCGACGCCTATGGTCTGTCGCCGCAGGCTTTCCGGCAGGGGCGAGACAGGTGACAGGCGACAGGTGAAAGGCGGACGAGGAGGCGATATCATCCGCGTCATCTGCACCATAAATTGATGCGGACCGGCCAGGGAGTTTCGTCATGTCCCGGATCAACAGGCAGACCACGGACGCCGATCAACCGCCAAAGGCGGGGGATGAGAAGCGGGCCGGGGATGAGAAGGGGGCTTTCGACCGTCTGAAGGCGGCGCTGACCGAAGCCTTCGCCGCCCCAGACATGGCGTACCAGCCATTGACGGCCGCCGAGGTGATCGCCCGGAACCGGCGCTGACGAAGGCTCACGCCTTCGCCAGTTCCTCCTCCACCTGACCCAGCCGTTCCTTGCCGAAGAACATGTCCTCGCCGACATAGAAGGTCGGGATGCCGAAGGCGCCGCGGGCGACCGCCGCCTCGGTGTTGGCGGCGAGTTCGGCCTTCACCGCCGCGTCCTGGGTTGCGGCGGCGATGGCGGCACCGTCCAGCCCGGCTTCGTTCAGCGTGGCGACGAAGACCTCGGGGTCGTCCATCTTGCGGCCGGTTTCCCACATCGCGGTCTCGACGGCCTCAAGATAGGCGTCGCCCACCCCCATGCGCTTCGCGGCGACGAAGCCGCGCATGGCGAGCAGGGTGTTGACCGGGAAATGCGGGTTGATCCGGAAGGCGTCGAAGCCGTGCCTGGCCACGAAGCGGCGCAGTTCCAGCGCCTCGTACTCGTTCTTGCCCTTGATGCCGGCGAAGGCGAGCATCGGCGCCTGATTGCCGGTCGCCTTGAAGATGCCGCCCAGCAGGCAGGGGATGACATTGACGGTGGCGCCGGTGCGGGCGGCCACCTGGTCCAGCACCCGGCGCGCCAGATAGGCGTTGGGGCTGCCGAAATCATAGATCATGTCGACGGTGCGGCTGCTCATGCGTCTGGTCTCCCTCACCAGGTTTCCGACCAGGGGCGCAGATCCAGTTCATGCGTCCAGGCCGATTTGGGCTGCCTATGCAGCCAGACATAATTGGCGGCGATGTCTTCGGGCTTCAGGATCAGATCCTGGTCCAGCAGCGTCTGAACATCCTCGCGGGTGGAGCGGGTGAAGGCGCCGTCGATGGCGCCGTCGACCACGACATGGGCGACATGGATGCCCCGGGGCCCCAGCTCGCGCGCCATGCTCTGGGCCACGGCCCGAAGGCCGTGCTTGGCGGCGGCGAAGGCGGCGAAGCCTTCCCGGCCGCGGATGCTGGCGGTGGCACCGGTGAACAGGATGGTGCCCCGGCCGCGCGGCACCATCACGCGCGCAGCCTCTCGCCCGGCCAGAAAACCGGCGAAACAGGCCATCTCCCAGACCTTGGTGAAGACACGGGCGGTGGTATCGCGGATGTCGAAACGGACATTCGCGCCGATGTTGAAGACCACCACTTCCAGCGGCCCGACCTCGGCCTCGATACGGTCGAAGAGGGCGACCATCTCGTCTTCCGACCGGGCATCGACCCCATAGGCATGGGCGCGGCCGCCCTCGGCGCGGATCTCCTCGGCCAGCGCCTCTACCTGATCCAGATTGCGCGGCCGGCGGGTCAGGCAGACCGCATGGCCGCGGGCGGCGAACGCCCGCGCGATCGCCCCGCCGACCCCGATGCCGGCGCCGATGACCAGGCAGGCGCCGGGTGTGGTGCCAGGCTTGGCCTGCGTCGTTGGATGGCTCATGGCGTGTTTCTCCTCCCGACCGGGTCATCATATTGCCCGGGGTTATGTAAGTCCAGTTTCTGGACGAAGTTCGTATTGAATCTGGATCGAGTCAATGGAATACTGCGGCCATGAAACGCGATGATCTGAAAGACCAGCCCTGTTCCATGGCGCGCACCGTTGCGGTGATCGGCGACCGCTGGACCCTGATGCTGCTGAGGGACTGCTTTCTGGGGGTGCGGCGCTTCGACACCTTCCAGGAGCGGCTGGGGATTTCGCGCACCATCATCGCCGAACGGTTGAAACTGCTGGTCGATGAGGGCGTGCTGGCGCGGGTCCGCTATCAGGATCGCCCCCCGCGCGACGAATACCGCCTCACCCCCAAGGGCTTCGATCTCTATCCCGTGGTGATGAGCATCGTGCACTGGGGCAACCGGCATTATGCGGGGGAGGCGGGGCCACCGATGCTGCACCGGCATCGCACTTGCGGTCACGACATCGAACCGGTGCTGACCTGCCGGGCCTGTGGCGAGGAACTGCGCGCCCGCGAGGTGGAGGTGCGCGCCGGGCCGGGGATCGGTGACGAGGCTGCGGCCGCCGCGGCCCTGCCGCCACGGCGCGGGCGGACCGGCTGAACCGACACCTGCCATCGCAGGTCTCAACGCAATCCGATTGGCGCTCTGGATGCAGCGCATGGCATGATCTTCCTAAGTTCCGCGATACGAGAACGCCAGGGAGGATCCATCCGTGAACCAGATCGCCAGGCCGGCATCGACGACCAGGGACCACGCCGCCGCTGCCCGGTTGCTGATCGACAACTGGAATGCCGGCACGCGGCTCGCCTGCCTGCCCGAGGCATTGCGACCGCGGAGCCGGGCCGAGGGCTATGCCATTCAGGCACAGCTCGTCGCCGACCCGGCTGCCCATATCGGCTGGAAGATCGCCGCGACCAGCCTGGCCGGTCAACGCCATATCGGCGTCGATGGTCCGCTGGCCGGCCGGTTGTTCGCAGAGCGCCTGCTGCCCGATGGGGCGGTGGTGCCGCTCGCCACCAGTCTGATGCGCGTGGCCGAGGTTGAATTCGCCTTCCGCTTCGGCCGCGAGCTGCTGCCGCGCACCACGGCCTTCACGGTCGACGAGGTGATGGCGGCGGTGGCGAGCCTGCATCCGGCGATCGAACTGCCGGATTCGCGCTACACCGATTTCTGTGCGGTGGGCGCCGCCCAGCTGATCGCCGACGACGCCTGCGCCAATCTGTTCATCCTGGGCCCGGCCACGACCGCCGCCTGGCGCGATGTCGACCTTGCGGCCCAGACCCCCATGGCCGTGGTCACCGGACCGGATGGCCGGATCCGCAGCCGTCATGACGGGCTGGGTGCCAATGTGCTGGGCGATCCGCGCCTGGCGCTTGCCTGGCTCGCCAACGAGGTCTCGGCCCTGGGCCTGCCGCTGCGGGCGGGGCAGGTGGTGATCACCGGCACCTGCGTGGTGCCGATCGCGGTCGAGCCGGGCGACCGTGTCGCGGCGGACTGGGGGGCCTTTGGCCAGCTGTCGGTGTCTTTTGTCTGAGAGCCGACCAGTCTGACGTCAGATCAGGCCGGCGTCAGATCAGGCTGGCCTGCGCATCCGTCTCGATCAGCCGGACATTGGCGTCGGCGCAGATGCGGCGGATCGGGGGCAGGTCGCAGCGGTTGGTGATGAAGGTGTTGACCTGAGAGAGGTGGCCGATGCGCACCGGGGCGGTGCGTTCGAATTTGGTCGAATCGGCGACCAGGATCACATGGCGGGCATTGGCGATGATCGCCTGGGCCACCTTCACCTCGCGGAAGTCGAAATCGAGCAGCGCGCCGTCATTGTCGATGGCCGACACGCCGATCACGGCGAAATCCACCCGGAACTGGCGGATGAAATCGACCGCCGCCTCGCCCACCACGCCGCCGTCGGAACCGCGGACCACGCCGCCGGCGATGATCACCTCGATCGAGGGATAGATCCGCATCCGGTTGGCGACATTGATGTTGTTGGTGATCACCATCAGCCCGGCATGATCGGTGAGCGCACGGCCGACCGCTTCGGTGGTGGTGCCGATATTGATGAACAGCGAGGTGTTGTCGCCGATCAGCTGGGCGGCGGCGCGGCCGATCGCGGTCTTTTCGTCCGAGGCGATCAGGCTGCGCGCCTCGTATTCCATGTTCTGCACGCCCGAGGGGAACAGCGCGCCGCCATGGATGCGGGT
Organism: Tistrella mobilis; assembly: GCF_039634785.1. Lineage (NCBI taxonomy): Bacteria > Pseudomonadati > Pseudomonadota > Alphaproteobacteria > Geminicoccales > Geminicoccaceae > Tistrella > Tistrella mobilis. Next base: position 26,859 of record NZ_JBBIAB010000024.1, read on the forward strand.
CAGCAGCCGGCGCTCGCACAGGTCGTTCAGATCCTTGCGGATGGTCTGCGGCGTCACCCCGAAATGTGTCGCCAGCTCGTCGACCAGGATCCGGCCCTTGTCCTTGGCAAGCTGGACGATTTCGGCATGGCGGGGAGACAGGTACATCGGCGGCGCGTCCTCGACTGCGGGTTTCCGGCGGTCCCTTGGGCCCCCGGCTTTCGTTTCAGTCATCATATAGTCAGGAACGAAAGTGCGAAAAGCCGAACTTGGCCGATCGCGCATCAGCGGTTCAGCCGCCGCCAGCGCGCCGGAGGCTGGCCGGTCCACTGGCGGAAGGCGCGCTGGAAGGCGCTGGGCTCCGAGAAGTCGAGCCGGTCGGCGATGTCCGCGAGCGAAAGTTCGGTGCGCCTCAACAGGCTGCAGGCCAGATCGCGGCGCAACTCGTCGCGGACCAGCCGGAACGACATGCCAGAAGATGCAAGCCGACGGGCGAGCGTCGCCCGTGACATGCCGAGCGCCCGCGCGGCCGCGGTTTCGCTGAGCCCGGCATAGGGGCGGGTGGCGGCCAGCAGGTGGCGAAGCGCCGCTTCGGCCCCCGCCGGCGCGGTGGGCGCGGTCATCAGCTCGACCAGACGGCGGGTGAAGGCGCCGGCACTGTCCGGCCGGGCCGTGACCGGCAGGGCCAGACTGCCCGGGGCGAAGTCCAGCCCGCCCGGCGTCGCGCCATGTTCCACCGCCCGGCCGAACAGGAAGGTCGATTCCGCGGCCAGCGCGCCAAAACGCTCGGGTAGCATCACCCGGCGCAGCGGCGGCGCCTCTCCCGCCAGCCAGCCGATGACATGGATCAGGCCGAGCAGGATCAGATGCGGCATCAGCAGGGCATCGGCCTGCACGGCCGTCCGCGGCGTAAGCTCAAGCCGGACCGGACCGGCCGGCCCCTCGGGCAGCGCAACCCGCCAGGGTGCGGCCCCGTCGAAGACCCGGATCATGCGCGCGGCGGCATCGATCGCGGGGCCGGTCGCGGGCATATGCGCCATCAGCCTCAGCAGTTCCGCCGTCGCCCCCGGCGGCACCGGCCGGGCCAGATGGCCCAGGAACTCGTCGCCGGCGGCGCCCACCGCCAGCCGCTGCAGGCGCCGATAGGCGATCGGTGCCACCCGCGGCCCGTCGGCTTCCAGCAGGCGCGGATCGATGCCGGCCCGCTGATGGATGCGCCGCAGGGTGTCGGCCGCCAGCGGCAGCCGGTCGGTCAGCTCACGCGCGAAGCGGGCCGGGATGGTGGGCGTGATCCAGCGGCGGAGGGGAGGCGGGCTTTCGGTCATGTCGTGTGAGACGCCCCGTCATTGTGCCAGGCGGCGGGCCGGATCATCCTGAAAGGCCAGAACGGCATGGATACCGCAACCGGAGGAGGAGACCGCGCCCATGGCCCCGCTGATGCTCGACGGCCTCGACGACTATGCCAGCACCGGTTCGCCGCGCAAATACCGCTCCACCGCCGGCAGCCAGGAGACGGCGCCGCCCGCGCGGGTGGAGGACGCCTGGACGGCGCTGGAGCGCGACGGCTATGTCATCCTGGAAAATCTGTTCGCACCCGACGAGGTGGCCCGGATGCGGGCGGCGGTGCTGCCGCATATGGCGCCGCGCGGCGGCCGCAACCCCTTCGAGGGGCTGAAGACCCGCCGGCTCTATGCCGTGATCGCCAAGACGCTGGCCTGCAACCCGCTGGTCGAACATCCCCTGGTGCTGGCCCTGCTCGACCGGGTGTTCGAGCCCAATTACCTGCTCTCGCAATTGCAGGTGATCGACATCCTGCCCGGAGAAGAGGCGCAGGCGCTGCATTTCGACGACAGTTTCTACAGCCTGCCGCGGCCGCGGCCGGTGCTGGGGGCGGCGACGATCATGGCGCTGGATGACTTCACGCCCCTGAACGGCGCCACCCGGGTGATCCCCGGCAGCCATCGCTGGGGCAACCGCCTGCCCACGCAGGAAGAGGCGGACGGGGCGATCCCGGTGGTGATGCCGGCGGGGTCGGTGGTGCTGTTCCTGGGCACGCTCTGGCACAGCGGCGGCGCCAACCGCAGCGACCGCCCGCGCCTGGCGCTCACCGCCCAGTACTGCGCGCCCTGGTGCCGCCAGCAGGAGAATTTCAGCCTGTCGGTACCGTTGCCGGTGGTGAAGCAGTGCAGCGAACATGTCCGGCGGATGCTGGGCTATTCGATCCACGCCCCTTTCATGGGCATGGTCGACGGCATGCATCCGAAGCGCCTGCTTGAAGATCTGCCGTCCGCGGGGCGCTGAGAAGGGGCGCCCCGGGCGGAACACTGCCATCTGCGCCGCGTTGCATCGGGACAGGCGCCGGGTCCTCCGGCCGCCCCCCGATGGAAGGCCGGTGTCATGGCCGGAACGGCGGAAGACCTGACTGCGGAAGGCGGCCGCCTGCCGCGCTTCCTGATCGCCCATGCCGCAGCGGGCTTCGCGCTGGCACTCGGCGTGGTGGCGGCGCTGTTGGCCGGGGATGTCTCGGGGCTGCGCGGGCTGGTGACCGAGGTGCGGGGCGGCGTGCTGGCGGGCGTCGTCTTCACCCTGCTGATGGGGCAGACGCTCGCCGTGGTGCAGATCGCCTTCGCGCTCTGGCTGATGGCCCGGGCGCCGGGGGATGGCGGCGGCGGCAGCCGTTCCCGTATCGGCGCCCCGCCGGGCCTGCGACCTTCCGGCATCTTGACCCCTGCGATGGCGGGGCCATAGTCATGGAAGATGCGTCACCGCACCGAAATCGCGCTGAAGGGGAGCGCCGCCCGATGCCCATGCTGGTCCGTTTCGTCGTCATGCATGCCCTGGTGGGCTTCGGGCTCGCCTTCGCCGTGGTCGGCGCCCTGCTCTGGTTCGACGTTTCGGGCCTGGGCACGCTGATGAGCACCAATGCCGACGGGCCGTTGGCCGCGGCGGTGCTGACCTTCTTCATGGGGCTGACGCTGGGCAGCGTTCAGGTCGCCTTCGCGGTCTGGTTCCAGGCCGGCGACGACCATGGCGGCTCGGGCGGCAGGCGCATCCGCATCCCGCAGATCTTCCTGCCGCCGCGGCGGGCGGTTGCCCATGCGCCCGTACCCGCGCGTACGACCGGCGGACGGGCCTGATCGTCAGGATACGAAGACGCCGCCGTCATCCGTGGAAGCCGGCGCAGCGAGCGTCGACGACGGCAGATCGTCGATCATCAGCTGCGGGCGCCGCCAGACGGCGCGCGGCATTGCGGTGGTGTCGGATGTCTCGGCGCCGGAGACCGGGTGACTCTGCTGCATGGCGCGTGGCCTGTCGTACTTTAAAGTTGAGGGCGAAAGTGCCCGACAGAAGTCTACAACAGGCACTGCATTTGGCGCCATATCTCAGTCTCGCGGATCAAGGTTATGCCGCACGATTATTGACGAGGGCCAGATACGCATCAGGCCGTCGGCCAATGCCGCGCCCGCCGCGGCCAGCGCGGTGTCGGGCATGCTGCCCAAAGCTTCGAGGATGAACCAGAGTCGGCGCGAGTCCGCGGTCAGGCGGGTGCGCAGCCCCTGGCGCCAGTTCCAGCGCCGGCAGGTGACGCCGGCCTCGTCGCACCAGACCACCTCGCCCGGGTCGGGTGTTTCGATCGCCGGAGCACCGTCGCGAATGACGCGGTTGCGCAGGGCTTCTGCCGATGATGGGGTAAGGGCCTGCACCTTCCAGGCCGTCGACGGCCACGCCCGCCCGCGCGGCGGGCGAATCTACTATCCCGCAGATCTTCCTGCCGCCACGCCGGGCGGTCGCGCCAGTGCCCGTCCGTGTGACGGGCGGACGGGTCTGACCGTCAGGACACCTCGATATCGCCATCTTGCGTGGCAGAAGGCGCGAGCTGCGTGAATGACGCGACATCGTCGATCACCAGCTGAGGGCGCGACCAGATGGCACGCTGTATCAGAATGGTGGCAGGGTTCTTGATACCAGAGACGATGTGATTCGTCTGCATGATGTCAGACCTCTCTTGTTTCAGGGGCGGTGAACGCTTTCCGAGGCATACCATATGCAGTGTGTCAGAGGCGAGGCTCAGGCGCGCTGATCAATGGTGTGTTGCACGAATATTGCTGATGGCCAGATACGCGTCACGCCGTCAGCCAACGCCGCGCCCGCCGCCGCCAGCGCGGTGTCGGGCATGCTGCCCAGGGCCTCCAGGATGAACCAGAGCCGGCGCGAGTCCGCGGTCAGGCGGGTGCGCAGCCCCTGGCGCCAGTTCCAGCGCCGGCAGGTGACGCCGGCCTCGTCGCACCAGACCACCTCGCCCGGATCAGGTGTTTCGATCGCCGGGGCACCGTCTTTCATCACGTCGAACGGCTCGGTGCCGCTGGCGCGGATCAGGCGGGGGGCGCCCCGATAGGCCTCCAGATCCTCGCCGCCCACGGGGATGGCGAAGGCCAGGCTGACGGCGTTATAGAGGTCGACCACCAGCCCGGCCGGGGGCAGGGCGCCGTCCCGGATGGCGCGCTTGCGCAGGGCTTCCGCCGATGACGGGGTGCGGGCGGGTTTGGCGCCGAAGGCCCGGAAGGCCGTCCGCCAGTCGTCGAGATGCGCCGCCGCCCAGTCCGGCCCGCCGGCCTGAACCTGGCCGATGGCCCGGGCCAGGGTCTCGGCCACGATCGCATCCGCATCGGCCACCGCCGGTCCTGCGAGGGTGACGGTCAGGCTGACGGCCCGGAAATCCGGACGCAGGGCGTGGATGGCGGGGTCGATCACGGGGGTGACGGGCTGGGCGGACATGCAGCAGATCCATGAACCTGGGGTTGGGTGTCTGAGGATATCATAACCGGGCAGCGCCCGGCCGTCGTTGGCCCTGCACGCAAGAGCTGTGGCATGCGGTGGCCGGTCGTGTCACGCTATGGCAGCGGAGACCCCTGACGGAGATCCCGACCCATGGTCGTGACGGCCGAGCCGCTGATCCGGCGTGACCCGGTCGCCGAAGCCGCAATTGCGGACGAGGCGATCACGGGGCGGCTTGCCTGCGACCCGGCGCGGCCCTGGCCGCTGCCGCCGGTCGGCATTGGCGCCTGGCAGGCACGGCTGCCGGCCTGCGCCGCCCGGCTGATGCGCACGGCGCTGGCCGCGGGGCTGGGGCCGCTTGTCCCCGACCTGCTGAACGTCCGGCTGTGCCGGCCGATCTTCCATGCCCGGCTGGAACTGGCGGAGCTGCTGGTCCGCCGCCCCGACGGCCGTTTCGCGACCCTGCTTCTGGGCATGCTGCCCGACCGGCTGGGCCATGTCGACGGCACCTCGCGCCTCGTTCATGCACTGAATGCCGCCGATCCGCCCCTGCTCGACGGGCCCGAACAGGCGATGGACTATCTGCGCTGGTTCTGCGCCGTGGTCTGCGGCGACCATGGCGGCTTTCTGGTGGTGGAGCGCCTGACCGATCTGCCCTTCACCGCTGTGACGCCCGCGCTGGGCGACCGCCTGGCGCAGGTGTTGAAGCCGCTGACGGTCCATGGCCGCACCGTCGGCGGCGACTGGATGATCGCCGGCTGCCTGCTGCATGCCGCCGCCCTCTATCAGGTCGAAATGCGGGTCGGCCCCGACGGGCTGGTCGAGATGCTGGACGATTGCATCGCCCTGGACAACCTGCCCTGCCGTCGGCCCGGAATCCGGCGGGGCTATCGGGTCGCGGATGTCGCCGACTGATCGGCCTGCATGCCATGGCATTGAAGCCGCCGCGGCGGTGATACAGATCGCGTTATTGACGCAGCCCTCCATCTCCTCAACAATCAGGCCTAGGTCGAACGTTTGTTCTAACTGACCGCCGGTCATCGCCGGGTAAACGGTCGTACCGGACGAACGGATCGATACAAGGCCGCGACAGACGGCCGCGACGGGAGGACTGCCACCGTGAACGCCCAGGCGCTGTTCGCGATGATGGTGCAGCAGGGGGATGTGGTCACCGACCGCTTCCGCGATGCCGTGCGCCATCATCCTGACCAAACCTTCATCCGCTATGGCGAGGAGGGCCGCGACCTCAGTTTCGCCGCCTTCGAGGCCGAGGTGGCGACCCTTGCCGCCGCCCTGCAGGAGATGGGGCTGGAGCCCGACGACCGCGTGTCGGTCTTCACCCGTAATTCCTGGATCGCCACGCTTGCCATGTTCGCGGTGTGGGAGGCGGGCGCCGTTTATGCGCCGGTCAATTTCAACTATGCCGGCCGGCTGCTGGCCTATCAGCTGAACGACACCGCACCGCGGGTGCTGATCACCGATGCCGATCTGGCCCCGGCGGTCGCGGCGGTGCTGGACGAGGTGCGCCTGACCAATATCGTGGTGCACCGGCCGCTGCCCTCGGATCACGACCATGATCCGGCGAAAGCCGCCCTGCCGCCGGCGCTTCTGGCCCGGCCCGGCCTGCATGATCTGGCAGAGCTGATGCGCACCCCGCGCCGCCACCGGCCGGTGACCCGCGGGGCCGCCGATATCGCCAACATCATCTACACCTCGGGCACCACCGGCCCGGCCAAGGGCGTGGTGCAGCCCTTCCGCTGGATCAACCAGTACACCTTCAACAGTCGCGCCTTTCTGACGCCCGAGGACACGATCTATTGCGACCTGCCGCTCTATCACGTCGGCGGCGCGATGTTTCTGGTCGCCAAGGCCTGCTGGACCGGCTGCGCCGTGTCGCTCTGGGACAAGTTCAGCCCGACCAGGTTCTGGGACCGGGTGCGCGCCCATCGGGCGAGCAATGCCGTGCTGCTGGATGTGATGGTGCCCTGGCTGATGAGCGCCGACCCCCGCGCGGACGACCGGGACAACACCATGATGCGGGTGCATATGCAGCCGCTGCCGGCGCGCCATCACGAGGTGGCGCAGCGTTTTGGCATCCCCTTCTCCACCGCCGGCTTCGGCCAGACCGAAAGCGGCAACGGCTTCGTCGCCCTGATCGACCAGTTCGGCGAGACCGAGGCCAAGCGCCCGGAGTTCCGGGTCGGGCATGACCGGGCGACGGTGCTGGAGATCGCCCGCCGCCGCGGCGTCATGGTGGTGGATGGCGCCGAACCGCTGGCCAAGGGCTTCATGGGCCGGCCTTCGCCGCTGCTGGAGGCCGCGGTGCTGGATGCGGACGACAATGTGCTGGGGCCCGACGAGGCCGGGCAGCTGGCCTTCCGGCCGCGCTTTCCGCATCTGCTGTTGAAGAGCTATTTCAACAAGCCGGATGCCACCATCAAGACCTTCTCGAACCTCTGGTTCCACACTGGCGATGCGGTGCGGCGGACCGAGGGCGACGTCTATTACTTCATCGACCGCATGGGCGGCTTCTTCCGGGTGCGCGGCGAGAACGTCTCGTCCTATCAGGTGGAGGATCTGCTGAACACCCATCCGGACATCCGCGCCACGGCGGCCCTGCCGGTCCCGGCGGAGGAAGGCGAGGAAGAGGACTGCGCCGTCTTCATCCAGCTGGTCGAGGGCTGCAGCATGACCGAGGCGGAGCTGCGCAGCTTCGCGGCCTCGGTGATGCCGCGCTACATGACGCCGCGCCATGTGCGCTTCGTCGAGGCGCTGCCGGTGACACCCACCAACAAGATCGAGAAGTACAAGCTGAAACAATCCCTTCTGGCCGAACTCGCCGCCGCGCGCGCGGCCGCGGAGACGGGCCGATGACGGCGGCGACGCCGCTGCTGGAGCTGGACCGTGTGGGGATCAACCTGCGCACCGGCGGCGGGATCGTCTCGGCCACCCGCGACGTCTCGTTCAAGGTGGGGGCCGCCGAGCGGATCGGCATCGTGGGCGAAAGCGGCTGCGGCAAGACGCTGACCGGGCTTGCGATCATGCAGCTGCTGCCGCGTGGCCTCGCCCGGATCGACGGCGCCATCCGCTTCGAGGGCCGCGACCTGCTGAAGCTCTCGGGGCGCGAGCTGCGCCGGGTGCGCGGGGCCGGCATCGCCATGATCTTCCAGGAACCGATGAGCGCGCTCGACCCGGTCTTCACCATCGGCGAGCAGATCGTCGAGACCATTCTGGCGCACGAGGCGGTGTCGCGGCGCGAGGCGAAGGAACGCGCGGTCGACCTGCTGGCGCGGGTCGGCATCCCGCTGCCGGCGCGGCGGGCGGGGGAATATCCTCACCAGCTGTCGGGCGGCATGCGCCAGCGGGCGATGATCGCCATCGCGCTGGCCTGCAACCCCAAATTGTTGATCGCCGACGAGCCGACCACGGCGCTGGATGTCACCATCCAGGCCCAGATCATCGATCTGCTGGTCGACCTCAGCGAAACCACCGGCACGGCGCTGTTGTTCATCACCCATGATCTGGGGGTGGTCGCCGAGACCTGCACCCGGATGGTGACGATGTATGCGGGCGAGGTGGTCGAGGATGCGACGGTCGACGACGCGCTGGTCCGGCCGCGCCACCCCTATACCGCCGGGCTGTTTTCCGCCTTGCCGCGGCTGGTGGAACGCGGCGCGCCGCTGCCCTCCATCCCCGGCCGGGTGCCGCCCCTGATGGCGATGCCCGAGGGCTGCCGTTTCCGCCCCCGCTGCCCCCATGCCGAGGAGGCCTGCACCACGGCACAGGCCATGCGTGAGCCCGAGCCCGGCCACCGCGCCCGCTGCCGGCGCACCGGGGAACTCCAGCTGGAGGGCACCGTCGGATGATCACCGTGAAGCCCGCCCATCGACAGGCAGCCGCCACGACCGCAGACCAGCCGATGCTGTCGGTCGAGGATCTGCGCGTCACCTTCACCACCGCCGACGGCGAAAGCCTGAAGGCGGTGGACGGGATCAGCTTCGAGGTCCGCCCGGGCGAGACCTTCGGCGTCATCGGCGAAAGCGGATCGGGCAAGTCGACGCTCGGCCGCGCCATCGTCCGCCTGCTCGACCCGACCGGCGGGCGGATCCTGTACGAGGGCGACGACCTCGCCCGGCTGAAGGGCCGCCGCCTGCGGCACAAGCGCCGCGAGCTGCAGATCATCTTCCAGGACCCCAACGCGGCCCTGAACCCGCGGATGAGCATTCTCGACAGCGTTCGTGAGCCGCTGGACGTGGTGGGGGAGGGGGATCGCGCCTCGCGGACCGGCCGCGCGCTCGACCTGCTCGACCGGGTGGGGATCAGCGCGGAACAGGCGCGGCGCTATCCGCACGAGCTGTCGGGCGGCCAGAAGCAGCGGGTCAACATTGCCCGCTCGCTGACGCTCAACCCGAAACTGGTGGTCTGCGACGAGGTGGTGGCGGCGCTGGATGTGTCGATCCGCGGCGACGTGCTCAACCTCTTTGCCGAAATCCAGCGCGAACGCGGCCTCGCCTATGTCTTCATCACCCATGATATCGGCGTGGTCTCGCATATCAGCGACCGGGTGGCGGTGATGTATCTGGGCCGGTTCATGGAGCTGGGGCCGGTGGCGGCCGTGGCCGAACGGCCGATGCACCCCTATACCCGCGCGCTGATGTCGGCCGAGCCGGTGCCGCTGCCGTCCCATCTGCGCCAGAAGCGCCGGATCCTGCTGGAGGGTGAGATCCCGTCGCCGCTGAACCCGCCTTCGGGCTGCCGCTTCCGCACCCGCTGCCCCCATGCGCAGGCAACTTGCGCCGAGCGGGTGCCCGACTGGCGCCCCGTCGCCCCCGACCATTTCGTCGCCTGCCACTTCGCCGAGGAGCTGGCGCCCGGCTGACGAAGACCGGACCCAACCAGAATGACCGCATCAGGCGGCACGGCCGACCGCGACAGAAGATCCGGCGGCGGCCACCAGGGAGGAAGACCAGAATGACCAAGGATCCGTTCAACATCTCTACGGGCGAGCCGGTCACCGTCGGGGGCCGCCCGGCCTTCGCGATGGACCGCCGCCGTTTCCTGTCGCTGCTGGGCGCCGGTGCCGCCGGTGCCGCGGCATCCGGCATGCTGCCCGGCCATGTCCGCCGGGCGCTGGCCGCGGGCGGCGTGCTGAAGGTGGCGGCCCCCGCCAACCCGTCGAGCCTGGACCCGATGACGGGTGGCTCGGGCCAGGACCATCCCTTCCTCTACACCGTCTTCGACACGCTGGTGGAATGGGAATATGAAAGCCTGGACCCCAGGCCCGGCCTGGCGCGCGCCTGGAGCTTCCCCGACCCGAAGACCCTGGTGATGGATCTGCAGGAGGGGGTGAAATTCCACGATGGCACCGATTTCAATGCCGAGGCGGTGAAGTTCAACCTGGACCGCAATCGCGGGGATCAGCGCTCCAACATCAAGGCCGACCTGATCAATGTCGAGGCGGTGGAGGTGAGCGGGCCGCATCAGGTCACCATCCGGCTGAAGAACCCCGATGCCGCTTTGCCGATGATCCTGTCGGATCGCGCCGGCATGATGTGCTCGCCCAAGGCGGTGACGGAGAAGGGCGACGCCCATGACCGCAACCCCGTCGGCACCGGCGCCTGGAGCTTCGTCACCTGGAACGACAACGAAAAAGTGGTCGTGAAGCGCAACGAGGGTTATTGGAAAAAGGGCACGCCCAAGGTCGACGGCATCGAATTCGCGATCATTCCGGAACTCTCCACCGGGCTGCGCTCGGTGATGGCCGGGCAGAACCATTTCGTCTATTTCCTGTCGCCCCAGCAGGGGCTGATCGCGAAGCGGGCGCCGAAGCTGACCACCTTTACCGGTCCGACGCTCTATTGCATCCAGATCTATTTCAACTGGGCGCGCAAGCCGCTGGATGATGTCCGGGTCCGCCAGGCGATCAACCATGCCATTGATCGCGACGCTTTCGTCAAAGTGACGATGAACGGCATCGGCGAGAAGGCGATCACCAACCTGCCCTCCGCCCATTGGGCCTTCGACAAAGAGCTGGCCGGCTACTACCCCTATGATCCCGAGAAGGCCAAGGCGCTGCTTGCCGAGGCGGGCTATGCCGACGGGCTGGATCTGCATCTGGGCGGCTATCCCGACCAGAGTTCGGTGCAGCGCCAGGAATTCATCATGGAGCAGCTGCGCCAGGTGGGCATCCGGGTGCGCTATTCGATCGGCACCATTCCCGAGGCCTCGGCCGCCTTCTTCGGCAACGAAAAGAAGACCGACGCCCTGGTCTCGGCCTGGACCGGCCGGCCCGATCCCAGCCTGACCTTCTCGCTGATGTACCTGCCCGACGCCTATTACAATGGCGGCCGCGGCCCGGTGCCCGACGAGCTGGTGCAGGCGATCGCCGCCAGCCGTGCCTCGCCCGACAAGGAGGCGCGCAAGCTGGCCTTCTCGAAGGTCCAGAAGCTGGTGCTCGACAATGCCCTGGTCTGCCCGCTGGCCTTCCTGTCGGCGCTGGACGTGGCGGGTGAGAAGGTGGAGGGCTACAAGCCCAACCTGCTGAACAAGCCCAAGCTCTACGACGTGTCGCTGGCCTGACCTCTGCGCCCCGCGGCCGGGTGGGGACGTCCTGCCCGGCCGCGCCTCGCGGCTCCCTCCCCCTTGTCGAGGACCTCTTATCCGATGTCCAGCCGCCGCGCGATCCGCACCGTGCGCCGCCGCCTGATCCAGGTGGTGCCGGTGATCCTGATCGTGACCTTCGTGGTGTTCGGGCTGATCCAACTGATCCCCGGCGACATCGCGGTGACGCTGGCCGGCGACAATGCCAGCGATCAGCGCCTTGCCGAAATCCGGGCACTCTACGGTCTCGATCGTCCCTTCCTGGTTCAGTATTTCGACTGGTTGTGGGGGGCGGTTCATGGCGACCTCGCCCGGTCGCTGATTTCGGGCGAGGAGGTGATGACCTCGCTCTCCCGCACCTTTCCGCTGACCTTGCTGATCGTGGTGCTGGCGATGCTGATCTCGATGGTGATCGGCATTCCGCTCGGCATTCTGGCGGCGCTCCGGCCCAATTCGATCATCGACGGCGCGGTGATGGGGCTGGCCTCGGTCGGCATCGCCATTCCGAATTTCTGGCTGGCGATGATCCTGGTCGCGACCTTCGCCCTCTCGCTCGGCTGGTTGCCGGCGACCGGGGCGGTGGCCTTTTCGGATGATCCGATCCGGGCGCTGGAACATGCGATCCTGCCTGCGACCGCGCTTGCCGCCGGCGGCATCGCCGAAGTGGCGCGCCAGCTGCGCACCTCGCTGGTCGATATTCTGGGCTCGCAATATGTCCGCACGCTCCATGCCAAGGGCCTGCCCGGCGGCGCGGTGCTCTGGAAGCACGGGCTCAAGAACGTTTCGGTCAACCTGCTGACGGTGATCGGCCTGCTGGCCAACCGCCTGCTGGCAGCGACCGTCGTGGTCGAGACGGTCTTCGCCATCCCGGGTGTCGGCAATCTGATCGTCAACGCGGCGCTCGCCCGCGATTTCCCGGTGGTGCAGGGGGTGGTGCTGACCATGATCATCTTCGTGGTCGGGCTGAACCTGATCATCGACATGCTCTATGTCGTCTTCGACCCGAGGGTACGCTGATGAGCCGGACCGCAACCCCTTCTGCCGCCGGGGCGGCGCCCCGCCGGCGCAACCCGGTGCTCGCCTGGATGCTGCGCGATCCGCGCGGCGCGCTCAGCCTGCTGGTGGTGGCGATCATCGCGCTCACCGGCATCTTCGCCGACCAGTTGGCGCCCTATTCGCCGATCGAGCAGAATTTCGACCTGATCCTGATGCCGCCCTCGGCCGAAAACTGGCTGGGCACCGACGATCTGGGCCGCGACGTGTTCAGCCGGCTGATCCATGGCGCCTCGGCCAGCATGTATGCCAGCGTGCTGTCGGTGTCGATCGCCCTGGTGATCGGCCTGCCGATCGGCCTGCTCGCCGGTTTCGCCGGGGGCTGGGTCGACGAGGTGGTCAGCCGGGTGATCGATGCGCTGCTCTCCTTCCCCGCCATCGTGCTGGCGATCGGCGTCACCGGCGCGCTGGGGGTCGGCCTCACCAACGGCATGATCTCGGTCGGCATCGTGTTCTCGCCGCTGATCGCGCGCCTGGCCCGCGCCCGGGCGCTGGTGGTGAAAGAGGAATTGTTCGTCGATGCCGCCCGCTGTTTCGGGGCAAGCCCGGTGCGCATTCTGGCCCGCCACATTCTGCCCAACGCCATCCAGCCGATCCTGGTGCAGGTGACCCTGCTTCTGGCCGGCGCGCTGCTGGCCGAAGCCTCGCTCTCCTTCCTGGGGTTGGGCGTTCAGGCGCCGGATGCCAGCTGGGGCTCGATGCTCGCCAAAGCCTATCTCTATATGGAGATTGCGCCCGAACAGATGGTCACCCCGGGCCTCGCCATCCTGGTGACGGCGCTCGCCTTCAACGGGTTGGGCGACAGCGTGCGCATGTTGCTGGACCCGACCACGCGCAGCGGCCGCTGACCGCGGCCGTGCCATCCTCCCGGAACGCTCACTGGAAGCGGCCTGCCGCTTCCGGTAGCGTTTTCGCGTGTCCGATCATGGAACTGCGGGAGGAAACATGTCCGAAGGTGCGGCCGAGGGCCGGCGGAAGCTGATCGACCGCTGGTGGCCCCTGGGCCTGGTGACGGCGGCGATCGTGTTCTTCGTCTGGCTGGCCGACGAGGTGATGGAGGGGGAGACCGAGGCGCTGGATCGCGCCGTGCTCAAAAGCCTGCGCAACCCCGCCGACCCGGCCGATCCGCTGGGCCCCCACTGGCTGGAAACCGGCTTCGCCGACCTGACCGCACTTGGCAGCACCACGGTGCTGGGGCTGATGACCCTGGTCGTGGTCGGCTATCTGCTGATCCGCCGCAGCCGCGCGGCTGCGCTGACCGTGGCGCTGTCGGTGATCGGCGGCACGGTGTTGAGCTTCGGCCTGAAACTGGTCTTCGAGCGGCCGCGGCCGGATCTGGTCGCCCATCTGGTGGAGGTGCAGACGGCGAGCTTCCCCTCTGCCCATGCCATGCTGTCGGCCACCACCTACCTCACGCTCGGCGCCCTGCTCGCACGGTTCGAGGACCGGCGGCGGCTGAAGAGCTATGTGCTGGCGGTCGCGATCGGGCTCACCTTTCTGGTCGGGATCAGCCGGATCTATCTGGGCGTCCACTGGCCGACCGACGTCATCGCCGGCTGGTGCGCAGGCGCCGCCTGGGCGGTCGCCTGTGCACGGGCCGTCTCTGGTCGATGATGCCGGCGATCTTGTGGACGGCGCCCGCACCCTCGACAGTATCCGGCCCAGCCGTTGCCGGCCTTCATACCTGGAGCAGGTGGACGTCTGCCGTCAGGCGGGGGCCATGCCGCGCCGGCATCCCCGAGCACCTACTGCATGATCAGCCTTTGGCAAACAGCCGCCCGTCATCGTCGAAGGCCTTGAATTCAAGGGCATTGCCCGAGGGGTCCAGAATGAACAATGTCGCCTGTTCCCCCGGCTGGCCCTCGAACCGGATGCGCGGGCGGATCACCCAGCGCGTGCCCTCATTGGCCTCCAGACGCGCTGCCAGGGCCCGCCACTGATCCATGGTCAGCACCACGCCGAAATGCGGCACGGGCACGTCGTCGCCGTCGACCGGATTGCGGGCAGCGATGGCGCGGTCGAGCTTCGGGTCCAGATGGGCCACCACCTGATGGCCGTAAAGATCGAAATCGATCCAGTGCACGTCCTCGCGGCCGGTGCCGCAGCCGAGCACACCGACATAGAAGCTGCGGGTCTCTTCCAGGTCGAGCACCGGGAAGGCGAGGTGGAAGGGGCGGATGGCGGTCATGGCGCGTGATCCCATGTCTGATTGGCGCGGAGTCTCTCTGCGCGGGTGTGCAGTCGTCCTCGGCTGCCATCATCTCTCATGGCGTTGGCGGATCAAATGGTGCCGGTTATCATATGCTGATGCTTCTGGTGCATGAAAGGCGCCCCCTTGGCTACCGATGCCGCCGCCCGCCTGCTTGCCGCCGAACTCGCCGTGATCGAGGCGGCCTGCCGGCATATGAACCTGACCGCCGCCGGCCGTGAACTCGGCCTGGGCCAGAGCGTGATGAGCCGGCGGATCGCGGCGGTCGAGGCGGCGCTGGGCGTGCCGATCTTCCTGCGCGACGGCCGTCGGCTGCGGCTCAGCCCCCAGGGTGCCGCCCTGCTGCCGGCGATCCGGGCGGCGTCGGACCGGCTGGAAGCGGCGGTGGCCATGCTGGGTGCGGCCGGGCCGGACGAGGTGGCGGGCACGCTCAGGCTCGGCACCCTGCCGACCTTCGCCGCGGCCTGGCTGGCGCCGCGGCTGGCGGGGTTCGCCGTCCGTCATCCGGCGGTTGCGATCGATCTGTCGACCATCGGGGCTGATTTCGCCGATGGCCGCAAGGATGCCGTCACCTGGGATGGAGAGGCGGTGGACGCGGTGATCAGCTGGGGGCGGGGCGGCTGGCGCGGTTTTGCCGCCCGGCGCCTGTTCGACGAACGGGTCATACCGGTCGCCGCCCCCGGCCTTGCCCTGCCCGACGATCCGGCTCGGCTGGGCCGCGAGGGGCCGCCGCTCATCCGCCACACCACCCGGGCCGATCTCTGGCCCGACTGGGCCGGGGCTGCGGGCCTGCCGCCGCAGGGCTTCCGGCCCTCGCCGCAGGGGGCCGGGACCGATGGTGCGGCGGGCCGGCGGGCGGAGCCGCGCTTCGAGCACTTCTTCATGATCCTGGCGGCGGCAGTGGCGGGGCTGGGCATCGCGCTGGTGCCCGAAGCCTTCGCCCGGGCGGATCTGGCTGCGGGTCGGCTGCAGAGGGTGGCGCCGGCCTTGCCGGCCCTGCGGAGCGGCGCGGCCTATTGGCTGATCACCACCGATGCCCTCAGCACCCATCCGCGTATTCGCGCCTTCAGGGAGTGGATCACCGAAGAGGCCGCAGAGTGTGCAACCGAAACCGCCCAGTATCTGGCGAAATAAATCCATCTATGGGATAGTTTGTTGCATTGCGCGTCATAACCGGAGCTTCCCAACCGATGACTGCCCGTGCGGATCCAGAGCTGACCTGTGACGTGATCATGAAAGGGGGGATCACCTCCGGCGTCGTCTACCCCAAGGCGATCCTGCAACTGGCGGCGATGTATCGTTTTCGCAGTGTCGGCGGGACATCGGCCGGCGCGATCGCGGCCTCGATCACGGCTGCGGCGGAATACGGCCGGGCATCCGGCGGCTTCGAGACCCTGGGCGCCATCCCCGACACTTTGCAGACCCGGCTGCTGGATCTGTTCCAGCCCGATCCGCGGGCGCGGGATCTGTTCGATCTGATCCTGACCGCGGGGCTGCAGCGCCGCCCGATGGCTGCGCTGCCGCTGCTGATCCGCGCGGGCCTGCCCTGGAACCTGGTCGCCCTGCTGCCGGGGCTGCTGCTGATCTGGTTCGCCGATGGCTGGGCCGGCTGGCTGGCGGGCGGCTTGCTCGCCCTGTTCCTGACGCTGATCGCCAGCGCCGGGATCGCGATCTGGCGGTTGTACCGCCTGTTGCCGACGCTGGATTACGGCCTCTGCCCCGGTTCGGCGCCGGACGGGGCGAGCCCCGGTTTTCCGCCGCTCTCGGACTGGCTGACCGACACGATCGACGCCGCGGCGCATGTGCAGGGTCCGGGGCAGGGGCAGGGGCGGGGCGGCCGGCCGCTGATCTTCTCGGATCTCTGGGCCGGCGGACCCGGTGGTATCGAGGGTACGCCGGCGCATCCCGCGATCAATCTGCGCACGGTGACCACCAGCCTGGGCGAACGGCGCCCGCGTGCGCTGCCCGATCTGGGCGACCGGAATTTCTACTTCGACCCGGCGGAGATGCGGCGCGCCTTCCCCGCCCGGGTGGTCGACCAGATGGTCGCCGCCGGCACCCGGCTTCTGGACGAGGCGAAGGCCCGCGACGGCGACAGGTTCATCTGGCCGGAATATGACGGCCGGCGGCTGATCGCCTTTCCCGCCCCCGGCGATCTGCCGGTGGTGGTGGCGGCGCGCATGAGCCTGAGCTTCCCCTTCCTGATCTCGGCCATTCCGCTCTACCGGATCGACTGGCCGACGAAACAGGCGGACGGCAAGGCGGTGATGCGCCGGTTGCTGTTCAGCGATGGCGGGATTTCGAGCAATTTCCCGATCCATTTCTTCGATGCCCTGCTGCCCACCCGCCCGACCTTCGGCATCAGCCTGGACCAGTATTCCGAAGACCGGCCCAGGCGACGGGTGCATCTGCCGATGCCGGCGATCCAGGGCCAGTGGATCGCGTTGCAGACCGTGGGCAGCCTGGGCGGTTTCGTGATGTCGCTGTTCAATGCCGCCAGCGAATGGCAGGACGAGCTGCGCACCGTGCTGCCCGGCTATCGCGAGCGGGTGGCCCATATCTATCTGAAGCCCGACGAGGGCGGGCTGAACCTGGCGATGCCGCCCGAAACCATCCGGACCCTGACGGATCTTGGGCAGCGCGCCGGCCTGCTGATGACCGGAACCGCGCCCGAGGACGGGCCCGACGCCGCGAATTTCGATTTCGACGACCATCGCTGGCGTCGGTTCCTCAGCCTTTATGCGGCCTTCGAGGCGGCACTTCAGGGCGCCGCACCGGTCTGGGGCGATGCCGGGGATCCCGACAGCTATGCCGCTTTCATCGCCCGCACCCTCGACCATCCGGCCAGCTATTTTCAGTCCGACCCGGCCGACCGGCAGGAGGTTTTCCGGCGCATGGATCGGCTGATGCGCCTGGTGCGTGACGACTGGCCGACCCCCTTGCGCGACCACAAGGGGCTGGTCCCCAAGCCGGAGACGAAGCTGAGGATCACGCCGGAGTTCTGACCCGAGGGGCAGCGATCAGTCTTCCGCCAGCAGCCAGGCGATTTCGGCCCCGAGACGCAGGTCGTCGACATGGCCGAAGGTCTTGCGCCGCACCCGGCCGGCACGGTCGAGCAGGATAAGGCTGGGCGTGCCCTGCAGGTTCCAGGCCGCCATCGTCAGCGGCAGCGGGCCGCGGGGCCCCGGCGCATCGATGCCCACCGGCACGGTGACGCGGTTTTCATGCAGGAAGGCGGTGAGCGCCTCGACCGTGTTGGCGGCGTGGTGTTCGAACACCGTATGCAGGCCGATCACCGCCACCCGGTCTTCGGGAAAGGTCTGGCGGACGCGCATCATCTGCGGCACGGCCTCGCGGGCGCAGCCGGTGCAGAACATCTGGAAGGCCAGGATCATTACCACGCGGCCCTCCAGATCCGGCAGCCGGATTGGCTGTGACGTGTTCAGCCAGAGCGCGATTTCGGGCTCGGAGGGATGGGCAGGAAGGCGGCCAGCAGGGGTGTCGCGCAGCATAAGCGGGGCTCCATGAACGGCAGGGATGTCCTGATGACATCCCTCACAAGTTGATTTTTGTCGCATTAATATAAGAAAAAATCGAGGGCGTCTGTTACCTGATGCGCGCGCACCGTTTTCATGGCATCCGTAACCGTGAGCGACGGCAAGGCAGAGCGGCAAACGTGCAGAGCGACACGAACTTGGTGGGGAGTGACGGCTACCGGCCGGATATTGATGGCCTGAGAGCGATCGCCGTCCTCGGTGTAATGGCTTATCACCTTGATCTTCCCTTGTTTAGCGGAGGATTCGTCGGCGTTGATGTATTTTTTGTCATATCCGGTTATCTGATTACTTGTCTTATACTGCGAGAGGCGCGCGCAGAATCGTTTCGTTTCGGCAATTTCTGGCTGCGACGGTTTCGTCGACTTATGCCGGCGATGTTGGTCATGCTGGTGGCAACCGCAGTTGCCGCCTATCTTATGCTTTATCCACTTGAATTTCGGTCTCATTTCAGGTCACTGCTTATGCAGGCCCTGTCGATGGGTAATTTTTTCTTCTACCGGCAGGATCCCTATTTCTCTCCCCATACCGAGTTGATGCCGCTTCTACATACCTGGTCTCTGGCAGTGGAAGAGCAGTTCTATCTGATCTATCCGTTACTGTTGCTCCCTCTGTTTCAGGCGTCGCCACGTCGGCGACTGATATGGCTGTCGCTGGGCTGCGGGGCCGGCATCATGATTGCGGAGGTGCTCGTCCGGAGCGACATGCGCGCGGCATTCTATCTGCTGCCCGGGCGCCTGTGGGAACTGCTGGCCGGAGGATGGCTCGCTGTGCTGCCCGCTGTCCGACCCTCAGGGCGTACAGCGATTCTGCGACGGGAGGCACAGGCTCTCGTCGGCTTTCTGGTCATCCTGATGGCCATGATCGCCTTTCATGCGCACATGTCGTTTCCGGGACTGGCGGCTCTGCTCCCCGTCGTCGGTACCATGCTCGTCCTCCGGGCCGGACAGACTCCGACGCCAACCTTTGTCGGACGGGTGCTGGCCATGCGCCCGATGGTGTTCGTGGGCCTCATTTCCTATAGTCTTTATCTCTGGCACTGGCCTCTTATTGTATTTGCCCGCTATCTCGATGCTGATCTCTCTCTCCCCTGGGCCGCCCCGCCACTCAGCTCAACCGCGACTGCAGTGGTGGGTTTTTTGTGTTTCCCTATCGCCTGGATGAGCTGGCGCTACGTCGAGCGCCCGTTCCGTCAGCGGCAATTGTTGGTCAAGAGCCGGCGTTTCCTGACGGTCATGACGGTGTCTGTCCTGGCTCTGGTATCCTATGCTCTGGCTATGGACATGGATCTGGTGCGGCGTTATCCACCGGCCGAGGCGGCTCTTCTACAGGCTGAAATTGAGCCGGCAAATCGTTGCCGCCATTGGAGTGATGAACTCTGGTATACGCCGTTTTGCGAGGTAGAAGCCGGTGTACCGGCCCGGGGGAGCGTTCTGCTGTTCGGTGACAGCCATGCGGGCATGGTCTGGCCTGCGGTCGCAGAGGTTGCGAGAGAAATGGGGGTCGGTGTTTATGTCAATCGTCAACGCTGCCCGGTTCCGGCACTGAAAGAGGATCGGTGGTGCAATCTCACTCTGGCGGAACTGGGGGCCGTGATACGGCGTCATGATGTGCGGCTGGTGATTCTGGCGAGCCGCTGGGACAGATGGGTCATCGGCGCCGAGCCGGGCGGCGTGGATGAGACCCTGGGTCTGCCGGTACTGACGAAGGCTGAACAGAGCCACCGGGCCGCGGAACTTGGTGCGGTCCTGGATCACGCGCTCACCATTTTCCGCGATATGGGCGTCGAAGTGGCGATCATGAAACAGGTACCGCTCATGCTCGCCCATCCTCCCCGGGCTTTGGCGGCCATCATACGCGATGGCGGCAATCCAAGGCATGCAGGTAAACCCCTCGAGGTTCACCGCAGGGTCAACGCGCCGGTTGAACAGGTCATTGACCGGGCGGCAGCCGGCAGAGCACGCGTGCTTGATCCGGCCCGATGGTTGTGTGTACCAGACGATCTGTGTCCGATGATTGATGATAAGGGCCAAAGTCTGTATCAGGACGATAATCACCTCTCCAAGAGCGGCGGAAAGGTGCTGGCCCCGATGTTCGACGCATTGATGACCGCGGTATTCAAGAGTGAGGCAAAGGTCCGGCCGATGCGGTGACCCGTCCCTCTTCAAGCCGCAATACCTGATCGGCGACCTCCAGGATGGCCGGGCGATGGGTGATCACCACCACCGTCGTCTGCCCCTTGAGTGCGGCCAGGGTGGCGCAGAGACGCTGTTCGGTTTCGGCATCGAGCGCGCTCGACGGTTCGTCGAGCAGCAGCAGCCGCGGCCGGCGGATCAGGGCGCGGGCGATCGTCACCCTTTGGCGTTCGCCGCCCGAAAGCCGGCTGCCGCGATCGCCGAGCGGCGTGTCCAGCCCGTCGGGCAGTCCGGCGACCACCGGTGCCAGCCCGGCCGCCTCTATCGCCGTCATCAGCGCTGCATCATCGGTGGCATGGCGCTCGGGATCGGCGGACCAGAGCAGATTCTGGCGCAGGCTGGCATCGGTCAGGAAGGTCTCCTGCGGGACCCAGCCGGCGCGTGGCCGCCAGGCCGCGGCAAGGGCTTCGTCGAGCGGCCGGCCGTCGAAGGTGACGGTGCCGTCATCCGGTGGCAGAAGACCGAGCAGCAGATCGATCAGCGTGGTCTTGCCGGCACCCGACGGGCCGATGATCGCGGTGACGCTGCCGGCCGGGAAGCTGGCATCGACGCAGTCGAGCACCGTCTGGCTGCCGCTCGTCTCGGGCGCCGAGGGGTCGCCCGGATGGCTGAGCCTCACGCCCTTCAGCCGGATTTCGGGGGCATGATCGGCAGCGGACAGTGCCGGACGGGCAACCGCCGGTCCCGCCTGGCGGGCCAGGCGGGCGGCGGCGGCGTTCACCGCCACCAGCGCCGGCAGCATATGCGCGACCCTCTGGGCCGATTGCTGGAATTCCTGTGCCATGGGGAGCAGGCGGCCGCAGATCACCGCAAGCAGGATCAGCTCGGGGCCGGGCACCTTCAGGATCAGCGCGCCCATCACCACCAGGCCCGACAGGGCAATGACGCCCACCACCTGCATCATCAGCCGGGCGTTGGCGCTTGCCCGGACGAAGGACAGCATGCCAAGCCCCGTCTCGCGGAGCGCAGTCGCCGAGACGGCGGCGTGCCGTGCTTCCACGCCCTGGCCCTTGGCGGGCTTGAGCCCGTCCAGGAAGTCGCGGACTTCGCGGGAGGCGGCGGCGTGCAGGCCGGTCTGCCGCGTGCCTTGCGCGAAGCTCGATCTGGAGCGGCGGCGGACGGCAACCCCGCTCAGACCGCCGATCGCCAGTGCCGCCAGGGTGAGGGTCGGGCTGATCAGCGCGGCGACGGTGATCTGCGCCACGGCCATCACACCGAGGGCGGGGAGCCTGAGGAGCATGACCGTGCCGGTCACGATCCGGTCGACCTCGGTGGTCAGCAGGCCAAGCAGATGGCCACGGGGTTCCGAGGCGAGAACCCGCCACGGAGCACGGGCAGCGGCGCCGAACAGGTCAGCCCGCAACTGGGCCGCCAGATCGACCGTCAGATGAAAGCTGTGGACCTCGCGACCATAGAGCAGCAGGCCGCGGATCACGGTCAGGAAGACGAAGACAAGCAGCACCGCGATCAGCCCTGCAGCGGGGTCCAATGCCCCGATCAGCCGATCCAGCGGCGCGAAGCCGGTGCCGGCACTTTCGCCCAGCTCTGCCGGTGCATCGCCGCCCGGCAGCTGGATCATGCGCAGCAGCGGCAGCAGCATGGCGAGACCCAGGCTTTCGGATACCGCCGCACCCAGCTGAAGGCCGGCGAGCTTCGCGACGCGGCGGCGTCCGCCGGCTCGGACCATGCGGCGGATGAGATCGCGGAACGCCGCGCCTGAGGTCATGGTCATGCCCGGGCCTGCCGTCCCAGGCGGTGGGCGATATGGTGGCGGGCCGATCGCCAGCCGCGAACCGCCGGGTAGAGCCAGAGCCAGCGATCGCCGAGACCGGAGCTTTCGAGGCCGCCGGGGAAGTTGAGATCCATGATGATCTGGGCCGCCAGAAATCCTGGTTCGCGCCGCAGCCGGTAGCTGTGCAGAACCATGCGGAGCGCGAAGCGCCGGTCCACGGCGAGGCCCACCGCCGAGGCGTCGTGGTGGTGCAGCGCCTCCAGCGCGAAGCCGTCGAGCGCTTCCCGCCGGGGGGCGCGGGCGACGCGGTCTGTCTCTTCGGCCGTCAGCGGTATGGCGAAGAGACGATGGGCGAGCGACAGCGCATGGTCGAAGACCGGGCCGACACCCTGTTCCCGGGCAAGCGCTGCCGCGGCCCTGCGGTCTTCGGGCGGCGTGGCACAGAAAACCGCGGCGAAATCAGCCACCCATTTCAGCCGGAACCAGGCATGGTAAGCGCCGTGCACCGCCAGATAGACCAGCTGCTGGAGATTGCCCACCATCGGGATTTCGACATCGTTCACCACTTCGACATGCCGGCCACGCCACAGCATCTCGAAGTCGAACGGCAACAGCCTTTGGTTGTCAAAGATCCGCCAATGGCATTCGATCATCGGGCCGCCATCCTGTGGCAGGAAGGCCGAGTCCTTCCGCCATTTGCGGTAATGCGCCACCCAGGCCGGACGCCAGCTGGCCGGTGGAAGATGCCGGGTATAGCCGAAGCCGGTGATCACCGCCTCGGCCTCGTCGATCCGTTGCGGGTCGACGAGCACATCGAGATCGTTGGACAGTCTGAGTTCCGGTCGCGCCATGAACCGGTGTCCCAGCATCGCCCCTTTCAGCGCAATCGCCCGGATTCCGTGCTGTTGCAGCGCCGTCAGCACGCGCAGCAGCAGATCCATCTGCTTGCGCTGGGCCTGCACGGCCAGCATGGTCGCCCGAATCAGACTGGTTTTCAGATCGACCGGCATGGCACCGCCCGACACCTTCAACAGGGTGGGCGAGGCCAGCCCCTGGACGCGATGGCGTGCAATCAGCCGGGCAGTTTCCGTCCAGTCGCCAAGCGGCCCTCCGGGCCCCAGATCGACCGGCCGCGCCGCCGCCGCCACCGGGCCGCCGATGCCCTGCGCGACCGCCACGGCCAGGGCCGCCAATCCGGGATCGATCCCGCTTTCCGTCATCCACCTGTCCCCGTTGACCGGCCGCCATGGCCTGTTGCGGCGCAACTTTCGCCGAAGAGGGCGGCAGGGGCAAGGGGGGAGGTGGCGTATCTGCAGAACCTGCGCCCGGTGGTCAGTGGCTGAACATCCACGGCCGCTTCGCCGGAAAGGTCTTCATGGCCGGCTTTTCCGCGACCGCGGAGAAGCCCTTCGATCCGCCGCCATGGCTGCAGCCGGGGCCGCAGACATGGGAGCTGCGGCGGGGTTCGTGCGATGCGCGTTCATTGGTCGCGTGGGCGGCGCGTGCCGCTTTCGACAGGCCGGCGAGGCGCGGGGCCGAGATGCGGCGCGGCGCGGCGGTGCCGCAGGCGGGGCAGGGGCTGGGGCGTGCGGCATCGGACATCGGCCGGAAGGCGTCGAATTCGGTGGCGCAGGCCGGGCAGGCGTAATCATAGAGCGGCATGGGGGCGTCTCCGGTCGTTCGTAGCACGAGGCACCGGCCGGCGACAGGCCGGCCGATGCCGGGTGGGATCAGGCCTTGTCCTTCCAGAAGGCGATCGGCAGTTCGGCGCCCTCCACACCCTTGAAGGGCCCGGATGCCGTGGGCGAGATGTCGAAATCGAAGATCTCGGTCGGCAGGAACAGGGTGGCGCAGGCATTGGGCACGTCGACCACGCCCGAAATCTTGCCCTCGACCGGGGCGGTGCCCAGGATCGAATAGGCCTGGCCGCGCGAATAGCCGAATTTGGTCAGGTATTCGATCGCGTTCAGGCAGGCCTGGCGATAGGCGATGTGGACGTCGAGATAGTGCTGTTTGCCGGCCTCGTCGACCGAAATGCCCTCGAAGATCAGATAGTCGTTATAGGTCGGCTTGATCGGGCTCGGCTTGAAGATCGGATTCCTGATCCCGTATTTCGCGCAGCCGCCCTTGATCAGATCGACCTTCAGATGCGCCCAGCCGGGCATCTCGATCGCACCGCAGAAGGTGATCTCGCCGTCGCCCTGGCTGAAATGAAGGTCGCCCATCGACAGGCCGGCACCGTCGACATAGACCGGGAAATAGATCTTGCAGCCGCGCGACAGATCCTTGATGTCGCAATTGCCGCCATGTTCGCGCGGCGGCACGGTGCGGGCACCGGTTGCGGCCGCGGTCTCGGCGGCGGAGCCCTTCAGCCGGCCCATATGGGCGGTGGGCGCATAAGGCAGGTTGGCCAGGCCCGGCACGCGGGTGGGATCGGTGTCGAACAGCGCCTTCTCACGCGTGTTCCAGGTGTCGAGCAGATCCGGCGAGGGCAGGCAGCCGATCAGGCCCGGATGGATCAGCCCGGCGAAGCGCACGCCCGGGATGTGGCGCGATTTCGCGAACAGGCCCTCGAAATCCCAGATCGACTTGCGGGCGTCGGGGAAATGCTCGGTCAGGAAACCGCCACCGTTTTCCTTGGCGAACACGCCGTTGAAGCCCCAGCGCGCGCCGTCGAGCGTGCCGATGTCGAGGATCTCGACAACCAGCAGGTCGCCGGGCTCCGCACCCTTCACACCCACCGGGCCCGACAGGAAATGCACCTGACTGAGGTCGACGTCGCGGATATCGGCTGCGTCGTCATCATTCTTGATCTGACCACCGGTCCAGTCATAGCACTCCAGGATGAAGTCCTCGCCGGGCTTGACCCAGGCGATCATCGGAATATCCGGGTGCCAGCGATTGTGGACGTTCTCGTTCTCATAGGCCGAAGACGAAAGATCCACCTTGACGAGCGTTTCAGTCATGCGGCGCTCCGTTTCTGATCGGATTGCGGGACGAAAAAAGGCGGGAAGACGGGGGATCGGGCCGTGATGGGGCGGTGGCCGGTTCCGGCCACCGAAGCCGCCATTGAGGCGGCGGCCAAGGCCACGGCAGTGGCCGCCCGGCGAGGGACTAACAGACTCCCGCCATTGAGGCGGCGGCCAAGGCCACGGCAGTGGCCGCCCGGCGAGGGACTAACAGACTCCCGCCATTGAGGCGGCGGCCAAGGGCGCGGATGCGCCCGCTTGGGCAGAGGGCTAAACGGATAGATAGGCGGAAATGCGGGCCTCATTGACGTCGGCGCGGCGGTCTTCGTGGACCAGGCGGCCGTTTTCGATCACCAGGAAGCGGTCGGCGACGTCTAGCGCGAAGCTCAGCACCTGTTCCGAGACCAGGATGGTGAGGTTCATCATGTCGCGGATCTCGCGCAGCGACCGCGCCATGTCCTTGATGATCGAGGGCTGGATGCCCTCGGTCGGCTCGTCGAGCAGCAGCACCCGGGGCTCGGTGACCAGCGCCCGGGCGATGGCGAGCTGCTGCTGCTGGCCGCCCGAAAGATTGCCGCCGCGCCGGCGGCGCATCTCGTGCAGCACGGGGAACAGGCTGTAGATGTCGTCGGGAATGTGGCGCCGGCCGCGGGCGACCAGGCCGGTGCGGATGTTCTCTTCCACCGTCAGGGTGGGAAAGATCATCCGGCCCTGCGGCACGAAGGCCAGGCCCTCGCGCACCCGCTGATGGGGTTCGGTGCCGACCAGCTCGGCCTGTCCCAGCCGGATCCGGCCGCCGCGCGCCGGCAGGATGCCGATCAGGGATTTCATCAGCGTGGTCTTGCCCATGCCGTTGCGGCCCATCACGGCGACGATCTCGGCCTTTGCGGCAGTCAGGCTGAGGCCGTGGAGCACTTCCGACTGGCCATAGGCGACGGTGAGGTCATCGACGGTCAACATGGCGGATCTCCCTCGGGCAATTCATGCACATGTGCGGTTATGGTACGAGCGATCCGGATCGCGTGACGCGCGATCAATGCCCGAGATAGACCTCGATGACCTTCGGGTCCGACTGCACCTTGTCGATATCGCCCTCCGACAGGATCCGGCCCTGGTGGAGCACGGTCACCTTGTGGGCGATGTCCTTGACGAAGTTCATGTCGTGCTCGATGACGATCACCGACCGGCCGCGGGTGATGCGGTTGAGCAGGTCGGCGGTCTTGGCGCGTTCGGCGACGCTCATCCCCGCCACCGGCTCGTCGAGCATCAGCAGGGCCGGGTCCTGGATCAGCAGCATGCCGATTTCCAGCCACTGCTTCTGACCGTGGGCCAGCTCGTCGCCGCGGCGGGTGAGCTGGTCGGCCAGGAAGATCTCTTCCGCGATCCGGGTCACCCGCTCCACCACCGCCCGGTCGCGCCGGAAGCCCAGCGCCTTGAAAACATGGCGGGTGCCGGGCATGGAGAGTTCCAGGTTCTCGAAGACGGTCAGGTCCTCGTAGATCGACGGGGTCTGGAACTTGCGGCCGACGCCGGCCCGGACGATTTCGTGCTCGGACATCTTCGTCAGTTCCCGGCCCTCGAACCGGATCGAGCCGGCGGTTGCCCGGGTCTTGCCGCAGA
Source organism: Tistrella mobilis (assembly GCF_039634785.1). Lineage (NCBI taxonomy): Bacteria > Pseudomonadati > Pseudomonadota > Alphaproteobacteria > Geminicoccales > Geminicoccaceae > Tistrella > Tistrella mobilis. The sequence goes on from NZ_JBBIAB010000024.1 coordinate 53,546, forward strand.
TCAGGTCGAGCACCGTGGTCTTGCCGGCACCGTTGGGGCCGATGATCACCCGGATCTCGTCGCGGTCGACATAGAAAGAGAGGTCGTCGACCGCCTTGAATCCGTCGAAGGAGACGGTGAGACCTTCGACCGCGAGCAGGAAATCATTGTTGGTGGCGGAGACGCCGACGGCACTGGTGGCTGTGGCTGCATTCATCGATCGGATCTCCTTCACTCGCCCGGTGCCGGTGCTGCGGGGCCCGCGGGGGCGGTGGGGCTGCGGCGGGTGAGCGCGCGGCCGATCAGCGGCTGAACATATTGCTGCCAGAGGCCGGCCAGCCCCGTGGGGAAGGCCACGACCACGCCGATGAAGAGGGCGCCCATGGCGAAGAGCCAGAGTTCGGGGAAGCTTTCCGAGAAGCTGGTCTTGGCGTAGTTGACGATCAGCGCGCCATAGGCGGCACCCAGCAGCGACAGCCGCCCGCCGAGCGCACAGAACACCACCATTTCGATCGACGGCACGATGCCCACGAAACTGGGCGACATGAAGCCGACCTGCAGGGTGAACATGGCCCCGCCGATGCCCGAGAAGGCGGCGGCGATGCAGAAGACGAAGGTCTTGTAGGCCGCGACGTCGTAGCCGGTGAAGCGGACCCGGTCTTCCTTGTCGCGCAGCGCCACCAGGATGCGGCCGATCTTGCCGTTCTTGATGAACTGTGCCGCCAGGATGACCAGGATCAGCAGCCCGCCATTGACGTAATAGAGGATGTATTTCGCGGCATCGGTGCGGATGTCCCAGCCGAGCAGGGTGCGCAGATCGGTGATGCCGTTGATGCCGCCGGTCAGCCCCTGCTGGCCGATGATCAGGATGGTGAGGATCGAGGCGACGGCCTGGGTGATGATCGCGAAATAGACGCCGCCCACCCGCCGCCGGAACAGCATGGTCCCCAGGAAGAAGGCGAAGATGGTGGGCACGGCCACGACCGCGATGATGGTGAAGGCCAGGTTGTGGAAGGGTTCCCAGAACCAGGGCAGGGCGGTCAGCTGGTTCCAGTCCATGAAATCGGGGATGCCGGGGGTGGACTGGATGGCGGTGGCTTCGGGCGACGAGGCTTCGAGCTTCAGGAACATGGCCATCGCATAGCCGCCGAGGCCGAAGAACACCCCCTGGCCCAGCGACAGCACGCCGCCCAGCCCCCAGCACAGCACCAGGCCCACCGCCACGAAGGCATAGGTGAGGTATTTGCCGATATTGTTGAGCCGGAAGAGATCGAGGCCGAGCGGCAGCACGACCAGGATGAACACGGCGAAGAGCAAAAGGCCGATCATGTCCCGCTTCGTGCCCAGCATCAGCGCCAGACGGGACGGGGTGGGAATGGCGGGTGAGGTGGCGGTCCGGGTCGTCGTATCGGTCATCGCATCAGGCCTTTCGCACTTTGAGGACGAACAGCCCCTGCGGCCGGACCAGCAGGATCAGCACCACGACCAGCAGCGTGAACACCTTGGCCATGCTGCCCGAGAGGAAGAATTCCAGCGTCGACTGCGACTGCGAGATGGTCAGGGCCGAGGCGATGGTGCCGAGCAGGCTCTGTGCGCCGCCGAAGACCACCACCAGGAAGGTGTCGACGATGTAGAGCTGGCCCGAGGTGGGGCCGGTGGAGCCGATCATGGTGAAGGCCGAACCCGCGACGCCGGCGATGCCGCAGCCGAGGGCGAAGGTCATGGCGTCGACCCGGCGGCCGTTGATGCCGGCGGCACCCGCCATCACCCGGTTCTGGGTGACTGCGCGCACCTGCAGCCCCCAGGAGGAGCGGAACATCAGCAGGAAGACGATGCCCGAGATGACCAGCGTCAGCGCCATCACGAACAGGCCGTTGATCGGCACTTCGATCGTGTCGGTGAGCGACATCGCGCCCATCATCCAGTCGGGCAGGGTGACGCCCACCTCGCGGGCGCCGAAGATCGAGCGGTAGAGCTGCTGCAGGATCAGCGACACGCCCCAGGTGGCAAGCAGCGTGTCGAGCGGTCGCCGGTAGAGATGGCGGATCAGCGCCCATTCCAGCAGCAGGCCCAGCGCGCCCGCGACGATGAAGGCCACGATCATGGCCAGGAAGAAATAGCCCCCGAACAGGCCGGGCGCGTAGTCCTGAACCAGATGCGAGGTGAGATAGGTCATGTAGGCGCCGAGGATCATGAATTCGCCATGCGCCATGTTGATGACGCCCATCTGGCCGAAGATGATCGCGAGACCCAGCGCCATCAGCAGGAAGACGGAGAAGAGGATCAGGCCGGCGAAACCCTGCATGGCCAGGATCGAGACCAGCTCGGACGCCGTGTAGCCGTCGAACATGCGACACCTCCCGGACGGACGGCGGCAGCGCCCCGATCGGGGCGGCGCGCGCCGTGGTGGGATGGACAGGAACGGGTGGGGGAGAGCGGGAGGAGGAGAGCGTGAGGGGGAGAGCGTGAGGGGGCAGGCGCGGGAGCGAAGGGAGCGGCTTCGGCCGGTTGCGGCGGCAGGCGCGGGCAGGGGGAAGCACTGCCTGCGCCCTGCCGCCGGCCCGCGCCTTACTGATAGCCCTTGGGGAAGGGATCGGGCTCCATCAGCTCGGCGGTTTCGTAGAGCACCTCGAACTGGCCGTCGGGCTTGGCGAGGCCGATGCGGGTCTTGCTCCACAGATGATGGTTCGGGTGGATCTTGACATAGCCTTCGGGCGCGGTGGTCAGCTCGATCCCGGGCGAGGCCTCGCGGACCTTGTCGACGTCGAAGGAACCGGCCTTTTCGACCGCGGCCTTCCACAGCCAGGGGCCCAGATAGGCGGCCTGGGTGACGTCGCCGATCACCATGTCCTGGCCCCACATGTCCTTGAAGGCCTTGACGAACGCCTTGTTGTTCTCGTTGTCGAGCGACTGGAAGTACTTCATCGCCGCATAGGCGCCGGCGATGTTCTCGCCGCCGATGCCGCGGACCTCGTCCTCGGTGACCGAGATGGTCAGCAGGGTCTGCTTGCTGAGGTCGATACCGGCGGCCTTGAGCTGCTTGTAGAAGGCGACGTTGCTGCCGCCGACGATGATGGCGTAGATCACGTCGGGCTTGCGCAGCTTGATCTTGTTGATGACCGAATTGAACTGGGTGTGGCCCAGCGGGAAGTATTCCTCACCCAGAACCTGGGCGCCGTTCATCTCGATATGCTTGCGGGCGATCTTGTTCGAGGTGCGCGGCCAGATATAGTCGGAGCCGAGCAGATAGAACGACTTGGCACCCTTGTCCTTCATCACCCAGTCGATGCCCGCCAGAATCTGCTGGGTGGCTTCCTGGCCGGTGTAGAACACGTTGGGCGACTGCTCCAGGCCTTCATAGAAGGTCGGGTAGTAGAGCAGGCCGTTTTCCTTTTCGAACACCGGCAGCACCGCCTTGCGGCTGGCCGAGGTCCAGCAGCCGAACACCGCCGCGGTCTTGTCGTTGACCAGCAGCTTGCGGGCCTTCTCGGCGAAGGTCGGCCAGTCGCTGGCGCCGTCTTCCTGGATGATCTTGATCTGCCGGCCCAGGATGCCGCCCGAGGCGTTGATCTGCTCGATGGCGAGCTTTTCCGCCTGAACCGACCCGGTTTCCGAGATCGCCATGGTGCCGGTGACCGAGTGCAGGATGCCGACGGTGACCTCGGTATCGGTGACGGCCAGGCCCGTGGTGTTGACCTCGGCGGTGGCCGGCGCCGCCTGCGCGACGCCGCCGCCGATGCCGGCCATGGCGGCCAGCGAGGTGGTGACGGACACGGCCACCGCGGCCGCCAGCCGCTTCAGGCCGAACCGGGGCGCGTGGCCCGCTGAATGGGTCAGGGTCATGTCCCCTCCTGATCGATGGAGCTTCGGGACACGGCCGCCGGGGGAACGGTCCGCATCGCGCCATCGAATGGTCGGGGATTTGCTGCGCTGCGAAAATACGGCGGGCTGCGTACGCAGGATTACGCAGTTGCGAAAGAAACCCGATCAGCCGCCATCCTTCTGACCGGCCCGGAAGCGCGCGATCAGGGCTTCGGCATCGCGCCGGGCGTCGGCCAGCAGTTTGTCGACATCCGGGCGCTCGCCCCCGAACGGCTGTTCGGCGGGGCGGGCGGGGGCCGGGCCAGGGCTATGGTCAGGGCCATGGTCAGGGCCATGGTCAAGGGGGCTGGCGGCTGCGGGCGGGTTTCGGCGGGCCTCGCGCAGCTGGCGCCCCTTTTCCTGCTGCGCCTTCAGCCAGAGCTCGTCGCCCATGGCATTCAGCGCCAGCAGGGCGTTGGTCACGGCATCCTTGCGCGGATCGCGGGGCGGCAGGCGTTTGACGCCGATCTCGCGCGTCAATGCCTCGGCCTCGCTGTCGGTCAGCTTCCCATCATAGTAGTCGCGCAGGCGGATCATGCGGGTGACGTCGTTCATGATGCGGTTCATCCCTTCAGGGCTGCTGCAGTGTCGCGATCTGCAGCACATCATGCGCGCCGCCGTGCCGGCGCACCAGCCGGTCTGTGGCCCGGCGGGCACCCGTGCCAGGCAAGCCGTCACATTCAGGCGGTGACGGATCAACTGGCTTTTGGCAAGTTGCCTGAAACGATGATAAGAACGCCCCGCTATACGACCGCAGCGGACAAGGGGGATGGGGACGATGCCGCCGCAGGGGACGACGATATCGGGGCCGCCGGGCGGGCTCCTGCCGGTCTGGCGCCGCCATGTCGCCCGGGCGGGGATCGTGTTTCTGATCATCTTCATCGCGGCGCTGTTCGGGATCTTCACCCGCCCGGTGGGCTTTCTTGCGGCGGTCTGGCCGGCCAATGCCATCCTGCTGGGCCTGATGCTGCGCTGGAAGGGGATGGCGGGCCCTGCGGGGTGGATCGGGGCGGCGGCCGGCTATGTGCTGGCCGATTGTCTTACCGGATCGCCGCTGGATGTCAGCCTGTGGATGACGGCGGCCAACATGGCCGGGGTTGCGGTGGGGGTGCTGCTGCTCCGGCGGCTCACGCCTGCGCAGCTGGCGCTCACCCGGTCGTCCGGGGTGTTGGCGCTGGCGGGCACGGCGCTGGCGGTCGCGACCGTCGGTGCCGGGCTGGGGTGCCAGGCCGAGGCCGTGCTGTTCGGCCGCTCGCCGGTCGAGGCCTTCGGCAACTGGTTCGGTGCCGATCTGCTGAACGTGATGGCCATCCTGCCGGTGATCCTGACCATGCCCGAGCGGCTGGGCGCGCCATCCGTGCCCCCGGCCCTGCCGCCCCGCCCCGAACGCCGGCGCCGGCCGCCGATCCAGCATCCCGCGGAGACCGACCCCTGGCGTTGGGCGCCGGCGGCGGCGCTCGCCCTGTCGCTGCTCGCCACCGTGCTGGTCGGCGGTGCCGGCGCGCTGACCTTTCCGGTGCCGGCGCTGCTCTGGTGCGCGCTGCGCTACCGGCCGTTCGGCACCGCGGTACTGGTTCTGGTTTCGGCGCTCGCCATGGTGCTGATGGTGTCGGCGGGGCATGTGCACCTCGCACCCGCGATCCCGCGCGAGGACATGATCTCGATCCGCATCGGCATCACCCTCACCGCGCTGGCGCCGCTCACCGTGGTCGCGGTCACCGCCAGCCGCGAAGAGCTGATGGGACGCCTGCATCATGCCGCCACCCATGACGGGCTGACTGGCACGCTGGCGCGTGCTGCCTTCATGGAGAAGGCGCGGGCGTTGACCGACCGTCTGGCCGGGGAGGGCCGGCCGGCCGCGGTGATCACCGTCGATGCCGATCATTTCAAGCGGGTCAACGACAACTGGGGGCATCCGGCCGGCGACCGGGTGCTGGCCAGGCTGGCGGGTGTGATGCAGGCAAGCCTGCGCCGCGAGGATCTGCTGGGCCGGATCGGCGGCGAGGAATTCGCCGTGCTGCTGGCCGATGTCGACGGGGTGGAGGCGCGGAGGATCGCCGTGCGGCTGCTCGATGCCATCCGCAGCGTCGAGGTGCCGCTCGGGCCCGGCGACGAGACCTATTGCGGATCGGCCAGCCTGGGGGTGGCGCTGGTCACGCCCGACGGCACCGGGCTGGAGGCGGCGCTTGCCGCGGCCGATCGCGCCATGTACCGCGCCAAGCAGAACGGCCGCAACCGGGTGGAGATGGCCTGACCGCCGCGATCAGGCAGTGCCCGCGGCCGCGAGTGCATCACGATAGGCCTGCATCGCGCCGGTTGCTGCGGCGTTCAGTTGCTGAAGCCGCTGCACGATGGCGGCAACGGCATCGGGATCCGCCTTCGGATCCTCCTGAAGACGCCGCAGGTCTTCGACCGCGGATTGAAGATCGCGGTTTAGCGCGTCCAGCTGTTGACGCCGGGTTTCGATCTCGGCGGCGGGGGTCGGCTCAGGCTTCGCAGCCGGTGCCGCCTCTCGCTTTGCCGCCGGCGTCTCGGCCGTCTTTGTCTCGGGCTTTTGTGTGTCGGGCTTCTGTGTGTCGGGCGCCGGCGGCGCGGTGGTCTCGAACCCGCCGAAGCCGCGCAGCGTGCCGGCGGCCGCCTGGCGCCAGGCTTCCATCGCCGGGGCTGCCGCCGCCGCCATGGCCATGGCGGCGGCTCCCATCCGGGCCGGATCGGGCAGGCCGCCGGGGGCTGCGGTCATCGCCTCGAACATCGCCTTGTTGGCGGCCATGCCGCGGGTCCAGGCATCCTGCATGCCGGCCCCGGCGGTACCGGCGGGCATCAGCGCCGGCCAGCCCAGATCGCGGCGCAGGGCCTCGGCCTCGTCGGCCGACAGCCGGCCGGCGTAGAAATCCTGCAGCCGGCGCGCCTTCTCCATCCAGTCGATCATGATGCGGACCTTTCCTTCCCGGGCGATTCTCGGGCATCTTCGTGCCAGACCCGCATCATGCCTGCGACCGGCCGCCAGTGCCACTCCGCAAGGTCAGCCGCCCCGGATCAGCCCCCCCCCCCGGATCAACCCCCACCCCGGATCAACCGAATAGCGGCTTCGGCCAGCGGTGTGCCGGGGGTGCCCAGCCGGCGGGCAATGTCGAAATGGTTGCAGTCCTCCATGGCCACGAAACGGCCGGGATGGCCGTGCCCGGTCCAGGCGGCCAGATAGTCGTCGGTCTGGCGCTTGAATTCGGCCGTTTCCGATCCGCCGTAAGAGACGATCAGCGGGCAGCCATCGGCCGGATCGGTGGGCAGCAGATGCAGCGGGCTCAACCGCCGGGCGCGGGGCGCATCCAGCCCCAGCCAGTCGTTGACCCGGCCGAGCCGCACCGGTTCCAGGTCGTAAAGCCCGCTCAGCGACACCGCGCCCTTGATCACGTCCTGCGGCAGCCCCGCCTCTGCCCGCCAGCCGTCTGCGGCGAGCAGCATGCCGGTCAGATGCCCGCCGGCCGAAGAGCCGCCGACGAAGATCCGGCCGGCATCGATGCCATGCGTGGCGGCATGGCGATGGATCCAGGCGACCGCGGCGCGGGTCTGGCGGGTGATCTCTTCCAGCGTCGCCGCCGGGGCGAGGGCATAGTCGATCACCGCGACACTGATCCCGGCGGCGACCAGCGCCGGGGCGATGAAGGCATTCTCCTGCTTCGAGAGTGCCCGCCAATAGCCGCCATGCACCCAGACGAAAACCGGATGCGGCCCCGGCCCCGCGGCTGGGTAGAGGTCGAGTGCGGCGCCCGAGGCCGGATCGAAGACCAGATCGGCGCGCCGGTCGAGGGTCGTCATTGCGGCGACGCTGTCTTCGGCATAGGCCCGGGCCTCGACCTCGTAATCGGCGACGGTGCCACGGGCATCGTATTGATGGTCCAGGGCGGCGCGGTCGAAGCCGCGCCAGAGGCGATCGGTGGGCGGCAGGGCGGTCAAGATGCGGTCTCCGGAAGCAGGTGATCGGCCCAGACCGGCCGGTCGAGCTGGAACATGTCGGTGCCGGCGCGGTCATACCAGCCGGCGCCGTGCATGCGCGCGACCAGGCCCAGCCGTTCGGTGGCGAAATGGCAGCGGCCGGCATCGAGCACGGCATCGTCGCGGACATGCGCGGCCAGGACCTCGCCGACCACCAACATCTGCGACGGGCCGGTGGCGATGGCGGCGCGGCTGACGCATTCGAAGGCGACCGGGGCATCGACCAGCCGCGGCAGCCCGGTCTTCGTGCCGGGGGTGGTGGCGAGGCCGGCGAGCGCGATCTCGTCCACCCCGGGCGGCGCGTCGATGCAGGTCAGGTTCATCGCCGGCGCCAGCGCTTCCGAGACCAGATGGACGATGAAAGCGCCCCCTGCGACGATGTTCGCCGCCGTGTCTTTCAGCGTGCCGTCGGGCCGGGCGAGGATGCCCAGCGCCACCACCGGCGGGTTCGAGCCCATCACGTTGAAGAAGCTGTAGGGGGCGGCATTGGCGGTGCCGTCGGGCGCCCGGCTGGTCACCCAGGCGATCGGCCGCGGCACCACGGTGGAGGCCAGCACCTTGTAGCGGTGGGCGGCATCGAGGGTTGCGAAATCGAACTCCATCCGGCCCGCCCCTCAAAGCCCACCATCGCGGCGCAGCACCGCGGGCTTCGCCGCCGTGTCGACCTCCAGCCGGAAGATGTCGGGACGGGCGTAATGGCCGGTGGCATCGAAATCATACTTGCCGCGCAGGATCTCCGCCGGGTCGATGCGGGCGGTGAGCACGGTCTCGCCGTCGAAATCCGGCCCCGCCAGCACCTGGCCGAGCGGCCCCACGATGGCGCTGCCGCCGCGCATCAGCACGGTGTCGGGGGCATCACCCAGCGCGCAGTCGTAATCGGCGGGATAGGCGCCGCGGCGGATGAACTGGCAGGCGGTGAGCACGAAACAGCGACCTTCAAGTGCGATATGACGCATGGAAGAGAGCCAGCTGTCGCGATCATCCGCGGTCGGCGCGCAGTAGAGCGTCACGCCCTGCGCGTACATATGCATGCGCAGCGCCGGCATGTAATTCTCCCAGCAGATCACCGCGCCGACGGTACCGAGGCGGGTTGGCACCGCCTCCATGGTCGAGCCGTCGCCGAAGCCCCAGATCAGCCGCTCGGCCGCCGTCGGCATCAGCTTGCGGTGCCGGCCGGCCAGCCCGCGTTCACCGTCGAAGGTGAGCGCCGTGCAATAGAGCGTGCCGCCGTCGCGCTCGATCACGCCCAGCACCACCACCATGCCCGTCTCTGCCGTCGCCTCTGCCACCAGCGCCAGTTCGGGGCCGTGGAGGTCGATGGCCGCCTCGTGATAGCGGCGAAAGGCCTCGCGGCCCTCGGGCAGGCGCATGCCGACCGGCGTCGAGAAGCTGGCGCCCTTGGGGTAGCCGCCGATACAGGCTTCGGGGAAGACCAGCAGGGCGACGCCGTCACCGGCGGCCCGGCGGATGGTGGCGGCGACCTTCACGGCCGAGGCCATGGGGTCGAAGGGATCGGCGCCGATCTGGGCGACGCCGGCCAGGAAGGGGAGGGGAGAGGACATCGGCAAAGGCTCCGTCAGAGGCCGAGATGGCGATGGGCGAGATCGGGTTCGCGTGCCAGCGCCTCGGGGGAGCCGGCCCAGACCACGCGGCCTTTCTCGATCAGGTGATGGCGGTCGACCAGGCGGGCCATCTCCTTCAGGTTCTTGTCGATCACCAGAATGGTCTGGCCCTCGGCCTTCAGCCGGCCGAGACAGGCCCAGATCTCCTGGCGGATGATCGGTGCCAGCCCCTCGGTCGCCTCGTCCAGGATCAGCAGGCGGGGGTTGGTGAGCAGCGCCCGGCCGATCGCCAGCATCTGCTGTTCACCGCCCGACAGTGTGCGCGCCGATTGCCGGCGGCGTTCCTGCAGGCGCGGGAACAGGCCGAAGACATCGGCAAGGCCCCAGCGGGCCCCGGCGCCGCGGCGGGCGGTGGCGACCAGGTTTTCTTCCACCGACAGCGAGGCGAAGACCCGCCTTCCTTCCGGCACCAGGCCGATGCCCGCGCGGGCGATGCGGTTGGGGGCGCGGCCGGCGATGTCGGCGCCGTCGAAGCCGATCCGGCCGCGGCGCACCGGCAGCAGGCCCATCAGCGTGTTGACCGTGGTGGTCTTGCCCATGCCGTTGCGGCCGACCAGCGAGACGACCTCGCCCTCTTCGGCCGCCAGCGTCATGCCGAACAGTACCTGCGAGCGGCCATAGCCCGCTTCCAGACCATCGACCTTCAGCATCAGACACCGTCTCCCAGATAGGCGGCCCGCACCTCGGGATGGGCGCGGACCTCGTCGGGCGTGCCGGTGAACAGGGTGCGGCCATAGACCAGCACCGTCACCCGGTCGGCCAGCGCGAAGACCGCATCCATGTCATGTTCGACCAGCAGGATGGCATAGCGGCCCTTCAGCCCCTGCAGGATCCGGGTCATCTGCCGGCTCTCCTCGGGGCCGAGCCCGGCCATCGGCTCGTCCAGCAGCAGCAGCGAGGCTTCGGCGGCCAGCGCCACCGCCAGTTCCAGCTGCCGGCATTCGCCATGGGCGAGATCCGCCACCACCTCGTCGGCGCGATGACCCAGGCCGACCGCGGCAAGGTGGGTCATCGCCGGCTCGCGCAGGCTCCGGTCCTGCCGGGCCTGTCCGAAACAGCGCCAGTTGCCGCCCTGCCGGGCCTGGATCGCCATGGCGACATTGTCGAGGGCGGTGAAATCGGTGAAGAGCTGGGTGATCTGGAACGACCGCGCCAGCCCCTGGCCGGCCCGGGCATGCGCGGCCATGCGGGTGACGTCGCGGCCGTCGATCAGGATCCGGCCCTGATCGGGGAAGATCTCGCCGGCGATCTGGGAAATCAGCGTGGTCTTGCCGGCGCCGTTGGGGCCGATCAGGGCGTGCAGCTCGCGCGGGCGCACCTCCAGATCGACACCGGCGGTGGCGGCGACGGCGCCGAAGCGCTTGTGCAGCCCCTCGATCACCAGCCGGGGCAGTTCGGCGGCAGTGGCGTCAGTCATGGGACCTCTCCCCGACCAGGAAACCATAAAGGCCGCGGCGGGCGAACAGCACCACCGCCACCAGAACCGGCCCCATCACCAGCATCCAGTGTTCGGTCCAGATCGCCAGCAGCTGTTCCAGGCCCAGGAACACCGCAGCACCGATCACCGGCCCGAACAGCGTGCCGACCCCGCCCAGGATCACGATCGACATGAATTCGCCCGATTTGGACCAGGCCGCCATGTCGGGGCTGACATAGAGCGCGTAATTGGCCCAGAGCACGCCGGCAAGGCCGGTGCCCGCGCCCGAGATCACGAAGGCGGCCAGGCGGTGCGGCAGCGGCGCGAAGCCAAGATTGACTGCCCGGCGCTCGTTCTGCTTCAGCCCGCGCAGCACCATGCCGAAGCGCGACCCGACCAGCCGCCGGCAGAGCAGCAGCCAGCAGGCGAGCACGGCAAGGCAGAGATAATAGAAGACCGTCGGGTCGGAGAGATCGAGCCCGGGCAGGGTGTTGCGCTCCATGATCAGCAGCCCGTCATCGCCGCCATAGACCTCCAGCGAGACCAGCATGAAATAGACCATCTGGCCGAAGGCGAGGGTGATCATGATGAACTGCACACCCTGGGTGCGCAGAGACAGGGCACCGATGATCAGCGCCAGCAGGGCCGACAGCCCGATCGCAACCGGCCAGACCACCAGGGCCGAATTGCTGGTCGCCAGTCCGAAGATCGTGCCGGTTTCGGCGGCATGATGGGCGATGATGCCGACGACATAGCCGCCCAGCCCGAAAAAGGCGGCATGGCCGAAGCTGATCAGCGCGCCATAGCCCATCACCAGATCCAGCGCCACGGCGGCGATGGCATAGATCAGGAAGCGGGTGAACAGGCTGACGACGAAGGGGTCGCCGGCCGCGGCGGCGATGGCGGGCATGGCGGCGAAGATGGCAAGGCCCGGGCCATGGACCACCAGCCGCCGCCCGGGGCCGGGGCGGGGTGCGGCCGCTGCCGCCGCGCTATGGGTAAGGCTGTCGGACATGGGATGCCTTCCTATCCTCGGGCGGGCAGCAGGCCGCGGGGCCGGACCAGCAGGATCGCCGCCATGGCGACATAGATGCTGGCAGAGACCAGGCCGGCCGCGAGCGTGCTCGCGATCTCGGGCGGCAGCAGTTCGTAAAGGGTGATCGGGATATAGGCCCGGCCCAGGCTGTCGATCATGCCGACGATCAGCGCACCCACGGCCGCACCGCGCACGGATCCGACCCCGCCGACCACGATGACCACGAAGGTGGTGATCAGGATGCGCTCTCCCATGCCGATCTCGACCGCGAGCAGGGGAGCCGTCATCACGCCGGCAAGGCCGCAGAGCACCGCGCCCAGCGCGAAGACCAGGCTGAACAGCCGGCGGATGTCGACCCCCAGCGCATCGACCATCGCGCGGTCATCGGCGCCGGCGCGGATCAGCATGCCGATCCGGGTGCGGGTGATCAGCAGCCAGAGCCCGACCGCGACCACGGCGCCGACCAGGATGAAGGCCAGCCGCACCACCGGATAGGAGAGGCCGGGCAGCAGGGCGACGGTGCCGGTCAGGAAGGACGGGATGTCCATGAAGGGTGGTGTGCGGCCGAAGACCACGCTCACCAACTCGTTGGTGAACAGGATCATGCCGAAGGTGGCGAGCACCTGATCCAGATGGTCGCGGGCATACAGCCGGCGGATGACGACCAGCTCCATCACCAGCCCGTACAGCCCGGCGCCGACCAGCGCCGCCAGCACCGCTGCGGCGAAGGAGCCGGTGGCGGTGGCGGCATAGGCGGCGCAGAAGGCGCCGACCATGTAGAACGAACCGTGGGTGAGATTGATCACCCCCATGATCCCGAAGATCAGGGTGAGACCGGAAGCGAGCAGGAACAGCATCGCGCCGTATTGCAGACCATTCAGGATCTGCTCGATCAGCAGCGTGGACATGGGCCCTTCCGCATGCGAGAGGAAGTGCGGCGGCGGCGCGATGCGCCGCCGCCCGGTCGTCGGGTGCCGCCCGAGCAGGATGTCACATCTTGCCGGACGTCATATCTTGCCCGACGTCACATCTTGCACTCGGCGGCATAGGCGTCCTGCATGGCCGTCGCCACCTTGCGCACCACCGTCTGGGCCAGCTGGCCGTCGGCGCCGCGCTCCACCCGCATCAGATACCAGTCGAGGATCGGGTGCTGGTTCTGGCCGAAGGCGAAGCTGCCGCGCACCGAGGTGAAGTCGGCGGCCTTGAGTGCGGCGCGGAACGCATCCTGCTTCTCGATGTCGCCATCGACCTTGTCGAGCCCCGAGGCGATCAGCTTCGCGGTGTCGTAGGCCTGGGCGGCATAGATGGTCGGCTTGCGGCCATAGGTCTTCTCGAAGGCGGCGACGAAATCCTTGTTGGCGGGGTTGTCGAGCCCGGCGCTCCAGTTGCTGGCGATGTAATAGCCTTCGGCCGCATCGCCGGTGGCCGCCATCATCCGCGCATCCATCGAGAATACCGGCAGCACCATCGGGATCTCCTTGGCGAGGCCCGAATTGGCGTACTGCTTGGCGAAGTTGATGCCGGCACCGCCCGGATGGAACTGATAGATCGCATCCGGTGCCGCCGAGCGGATCCGCGCCAGTTCCACCGAGAAATCGGTCTGGTCGAGTTTGGTGTAGATCTCCGAGACCACCTGGCCCTTATAGGTGCGCTTGAAACCTTCCAGCGCGTCGCGGCCGGCCTGATAGTTCGGCGCCAGGATCACGACCTTCTTGTAACCCAGCTCGTTCGCGGCAAGGCCGCCGGCCTCGTGGAAATTGTCGTTCTGATACGAGGCGACGAAATAATTGGGGCTGCAGCCGCCCCCGGCAAAGACCGAGGGGCCGGGGTTGAGGCTGACATAGAAGGCGCCGGTCTTGAGCACGGTGGGGGCGACGGCCGAGATCACGTTCGAGAAGTTCACGCCGGTGAACAGCCGGATGCCCTCGCCGGTCATGCGCTCGGCGATCTGCTTGGCATTGGCGGGCTTCAGCGCGTCGTCTTCGACCACCAGCTCCACCGGCACGCCGCCGAGCTTGCCGTCTTCCTGGGTGATGGCGAGTTTGAAGCCGTCGCGCTCATCCTCGCCGATATAGCCGGCGGGGGTGGAAAGGGTGGTGATGAAGCCGATCCGCAGCGGGTCGGCGGCATCGGCCGGTGCGGCGAGCAGCACGCCCGAAAGCGCGGTCGCGGCGGTCAGGCCGAGCGTAAAGGCGGTGATCCTGGTCCGCATGATGTCTGGCCTCCTGTCATGGCTTGAGACGGATGGCGCGGGCCGGCTCGTTCGCGCGGCCGGCCCTGCACCGGGTGCGGGGAGGGGAAGGCGACAGGCGGCGCGTGCAGCGCTCGCCCGGCGAGGGCAAACCAAACGCTCAGCCGGCGATGACTTGATTGCGCAGGACGCCGATCTTCTCGATATCCACTTCGACCACGTCACCCGGCTTCAGGAACTGCGGCGGCACATAGGAAATGCCGACCCCGGCCGGCGAGCCGGTGGCGATCACGTCGCCGGGCTCCAGCGTGATGCCCGACGAGAGATGCGCGATCAGTGCCGGCACCCGGAAGATCATCTGGCGGGTGTTGCCGTCCTGCTTGGTGACGCCGTTGACGCGCAGGCCGATGCGCAGGGCATGCGGATCCTCGATCTCGTCGGCGGTGACGATCCAGGGGCCCATCGGCGCGAAGGTGTCCTGGCCCTTGGCGAAGCACCACTGGCCGCCATGGCGCAGGTCGCGCGCCGAGATGTCGTTGACGCAGGTATAGCCGAAGACCTGATCGAGCGCGTCGCCCGGGGCCACGTCACGGCAGCGGCGGCCGATCACCACGCCAAGCTCGCTTTCCCAGTCGAGCTGCGAGGTCTGGGCCTGGTTGTGGACGATGCTGTCCTCAGGCCCGATCACCGCGGTCGGCGGCTTGAAGAAGATCACCGGATGCGAGGGCATGTCGCGATCGGTGTCCATCGTCCGGCTGCTCTCCTCGACATGCTCGGAGTAGTTGAGGCCGACGCCGATCACGCCCTTGGGCAGGCGCTGGATGGGGGCGAGCAGGCGGGTATCCGCCAGCCTGGCCGTGGTGCCGGCCGGCCAGGCGCCGTCATGGGCGGCCATCAGCCGCTTCACGCCGTCCAGCGCCTCGGGGCCGGCCTCGATCAGGGCGAGCATGGTTGCAGGGCAGGTTTCGCCTGCGGCGGTTGCCAGCGCACAGAGGTCGACGATCAGGTCGCCGGCCACGGCACCGAGCCGCGCCGTACCGTCCCGGTCAAAGGTGACGAGCTTCATCAGGTCCTCGAAAAGACGTCGATGTGGGGGGATGTTGCGGAAGGGAGAGGGCGGGAGAGCGGGCACGCGCCCTCCCGCGACCGGCCGCGCGGGGGCGGGCGACCGGTGGGGGGAAGAGGATGTTCGTCTGGGGAGCGCCTCAGCCGGCGATGATCGCCTGGCGGCCGTCGGATGTGCCGGTATAGGCCTCTTCGTGATAGATGCCGAGCGCGCGCATCACCGGCAGATCGTTGAACGAGAACAGGCAGGCCTCCTCGCTCTCCGACGCATTGCCGTGCTCGTGCAGCGACCACGAGGGCACCACGAAGATGTCCTTCTCCGACCAGTCGTAGCGCTTGCCGTCGATCACCGAGAAGCCGCGGCCCCTGGCCACCTGATAGACGATCGATCCGGTATGGCGGTGGGCACGGGTATGCTGACCGGGGCGGAGCAGCTGCAGGCTGGCCCCGATGGTCGGCATCACCGGCCCGCCGGTCAGCGGGTTCACATATTCCATGATCACCCCGTCGAAGGGGGAGCCTTCATGGACCTTTGCGGCGCGGGTCAGCGCCTCGAAGGCCGGCTCGAAGGCGTATTTCAGCACCGGCGACCAGGGTTTCTGCCAGTTCTTCCGCAGCTCCGTCGGCTGGATGATGCCGCCCGACCAGAGCGCCGCCGAGCCGTCGACCGGTTTGGTCTCGCCCTGGTGCAGATCGGGATGGACCGCGTAGAAATTGGCGTCGAGCGCATTCATCAGCGGGATGTCGAGCCCGTCCTGCCAGATGCTGCGGGTGCCGCCCTCGGCCACGCCGTGCTCGTGCCAGGTGCCGTTGGGGGTGAGAACGAAATCGCGGGCGCCGAGGGTCATCCGCTCGCCCTCGACGATGGTATAGGCGCCGGCGCCTTCCATGATGAAGCGCAGCGCGCTCGCCATATGGCGGTGGGCGCTGGCGCATTCGCCCGGATCCATCACCTGCACGCCGGTATAGAGCAGGCCCACCGCGGCCGAGATGTCGCGCCGGCCCGGATTGACCAGCATCACCACCCGCCGGCCGGCGTCTTCAGGCCGCACCAGGCCGGGCGCACGGTCGACGAAGGGCCGCACATCCTGCCAACGCCAGATCACCGGCACCGATTTCGGCTTCGGGAACCAGGGCTCGATCTCGTTGGCGACCGTCCACAGCGCACCCATCTCGCGGGCGGCCAGTTCGTCGTAATAGGCGGCAAGTTCGGGCGTGTCGGCGACATTTGCCCGGCCGGGAATGTCTTCCCGCATCGATCGGTTCTCCCTGCGGACCGGATTTTCCCCGTCTGTTCGATGCCGGCGTCTCTCCCGCGCCGGCTTCCTGCGGCCTTGGGGGGCGCGCGGTTCCGATGAAACCTCATGCCCCGGCCTGCGTCCTGTTCAAACGCTAGGATCCGGTCCGTAGAAAGTCAAACGGATTGTCGAAAATCCTGAAGACTTGCGTCGATCATACAGATTGGCGAGGATGGAGACGTCCTGCGAAAGCGGTCTGGACAAGATCGCGCGCCGGGTTCATATCCCATGGGCGCCCGCTCCGACGGGCCGACGCCTCATCCCGATCCGCCACCCCCGGAGCCGCCATGGCCGACACCGCCGCCATCCGTGCCGACGCCGATGCCGAGCCCGCCCAGACGCTGGCCGAACAGGCCTATCGCGCCATCCGCCGCGACATCGTCGCGGGCCGGCTGGCACCGGGCCAGCCGATGCGTTTCGAGTATCTGAAGGAGACCTACGGGCTGAGTTTCTCGCCGCTGCGCGAGGCGCTGGCGCGGCTGCAGAGCGAGCGGCTGGTGACGGCCTATGCGCTCCGCGGCTTCCGTGTCGCCGAAATGTCGGTCGACGAGATGTGGGACACGATCGAGACCCGCATCATGATCGAGCGCGAGGCCCTGACCGCCGCGATCGCCCGGGGCGGCGACGATTGGGAAATCGGCATCGTCCAGGCCTTCCATGCCCTCAGCCATTGCAGCAAGCGGCTGCGCGCCGCCGGCGACTGGCCGAGCGAGCCGGCGGTCGAGGAGATCGAGCGCCGCCACCAGGCCTTTCACCGCGCCCTGATCGCCGCCTGCCCCTCGCGCTGGACGCGGGAGCTGTCGGAAATGCTCTATGTCCAGACCGAGCGCTACCGCCGCCCGGCCCTGATGCGCGCGGGCGCCGCCCCGGATGACGAGGGTGGGGTGGGTAGCGGGGGCGCAGCTGGCCGCGATATCGAGGCCGAGCACAAGGCGATCATGGACGCCGCCATCGCCCGCGACGCCCCGACCGCGGTGGAGCTGCTGACCGCCCATCTGCGCGACACCGGCCGGATGATCGAACGGCTGGGGATCGAGACCGGGCGGAAGTGAAGAGTGCTAGGCGGTAAACTCATAAATTCGCTTGGCGTTTTTTGGCAGCTGTGATTCAAGGCTTCCGAATGAGGGAGCTTTGAATGACGCGCCGCCGCTATGAACTCACCGACCACGAATGGTCGATCATCTCGCCGCTACTGCCAAACAAGCCGCGCGGTGTTCCTCGGGTTGATGATCGTCGCGTTCTGAACGGCATTCTCTGGCGCTTCAGAACGAGTTCCCCCTGGGCGGACGTTCCAGAACGCTATGGCCCATCGACCACCTGCTACAATCGCTTCGTCCGCTGGCGGAAGGCCGGTGTCTGGGATCGACTTCTCGAAGCGGTTTCCAAGGCTTACGACGGCGATATCGTCATGATCGACTCGACCTGTGTTCGCGTTCACCAGCACGCGGCCACGGGAAAAAGGGGGATGGAGACGATGGCGGCATGGGACGTTCCCGTGGCGGGCTCACCAGCAAGATCCACGCGCTCGTCGATGCCGAAGGCCGTCCCGTCACCCTCCGCCTGACCGCCGGTCAGGTGGCCGACTGCACCGAGGCCGAAGTGCTGATCGACAACCTTCGCGAAGGCGACATCCTGCTGGCCGACAGGGGCTACGACAGCAACGCCATTCGCGCCAAGGCTGCCGAGCGGAAGCCTGGGCCAACATTCCGCCGAAGACCAACCGCAAGAGTAGCTTCGCTTTCTCCCGCTGGGTCTATCGG
Organism: Tistrella mobilis; assembly: GCF_039634785.1. NCBI lineage: Bacteria > Pseudomonadati > Pseudomonadota > Alphaproteobacteria > Geminicoccales > Geminicoccaceae > Tistrella > Tistrella mobilis. The sequence goes on from NZ_JBBIAB010000024.1 coordinate 71,768, forward strand.
CAGCGGAACCTCGTCGAACGGTTCTTCAACCGGATCAAGCAGTTCCGCGGTATCGCCACTCGCTACGACAAGCGACCGGAGAACTATCTCGCCGCCGTCAAACTCGTGGCCGCGAGGATCTGGTGCCTAAGAGCCCGTCCGGAAGGTTATTGAATCCGGTGAATCCGTTGTGATTCTCTGCCGCGCCAGAGGAAACGGGAGCGGACAGAATGTGGACGACGGAAACCCGCCGGGTTTATGAACGGCCTGG
>NZ_JBBIAB010000025.1 GCF_039634785.1 Tistrella mobilis
CCAATCGCTTCGCCCAAGGCCCCACACGGTTCCATCCATCCCTCCCAAGCCAACAACGTCGACAATGAGAGATTCAGACTTTTTCCGTCCTGTCACGCACAGTTTCACCCGATTGCCCTGGCCAGCCCCGCTCTCCCCATAGCCCCCCACCCCCCCCCCTGCTAGAGTGCCAGCCCCATCCCGCACGCCTGCCCCGGAGCCGTCACGATGTCCGCCCCCACCCCCCGTTCTCAGGCGCCGGCCGGCCGTGGCAAGCCGCGGGTGTCGCCCTTCTCGCCCAAGGCGCCGGTGCAGCCGTTGTGGAAGCCCTATCTGGCGTTTCTGGTGCCGATGATCGGCAGCAATCTGCTGCAGGCGGCCTCGGGCAGCCTGAACAACATCTATGTCGGGCAGATGCTGGGGGTGTCGGCGCTGGCGGCGGTGACGTCGTATTTTCCGCTGATGTTCTTCATGATCTCGCTGATCATCGGGCTGGGCGCAGGCGCTGCGGTGTTGATCGGGCAGGCCTTCGGTGCCGGCGAGACCGGGCAGATCAAGGCGATCGCGGCCACGACGTTGAGCGTGGTGGTGGCGGCCGGGCTGCTGGTGGCCGTTTTCGGGGGCACGGCCACCACCGCGATCCTCAGCCTGCTGGGCACGCCGCCCGATGTGCTGCCGCAGGCGGTGGCCTATGCGCGGATCATGCTGATCGCAACCCCCGGCATCTTCCTCTATCTGCTCGCGACATCCATGCTGCGGGGCGTGGGCGACACGATCACGCCGCTCTTCACCCTTGGCCTCGCCACGCTGATCGGCATGGTGCTGACCCCGGCGCTGATCCGCGGCTGGGCCGGGCTGCCGCAGATGGGGGTGACCTCACCGGCCTGGGCCTCGATCATCTCGATGACCATCGCCACCACCTGGATGGTGATCCATCTGCGCCGCCGCAACCACCCGCTGGCGCCGGACGGGGTGTTCCTGCGGGCGCTGGGCTTCAACCGCGCCCTGCTCGCCAAGGTGCTGCGCATCGGCCTGCCCACCGGCATCATGCTGGTGCTGATCTCGCTTTCCGAAATCCTGATCCTGTCGCTGGTCAACCGCTTCGGCTCGGATGCGACCGCATCCTATGGCGCGATCACCCAGATCGTGAACTATGTCCAGTTCCCGGCGATCTCGATCGGCATCACCGCCTCGATCTTCGGCGCCCAGGCGATCGGCGCCGGGCGCACCGACCGGCTGTCCGAAATCCTGCGCACCGCGCTCACCTTCAATCTGGTGCTGACCGGCAGCCTGGTGGTGCTGGTCTATGTGTTCTCAGGCCCCCTGCTCGGCCTGTTCCTGGCCGATCCGGCGGTGGTCGCGGAGGCCCGCACCCTGTTGCACATCGTGGTCTGGGCGCTGGTGATCTATGGCATGGGCATGGCCACGTCCAGCCTGATGCGGGCCAGCGGCATGGTGCTGCTGCCGACCCTGGTTTCGGGCACCGCCATCCTGGCCATCGGCCTGCCGGTCGGCTGGGCGCTCTCGGCGCAGATCGGCATCGAGGGGGTGTGGATGTCGTATCCGGTCGCCTTCTGCCTGCTGGCGGCGGGGCAATCGGCGCTCTATCACCTGGTGTGGAAGAAGCGGCCGATCCGGCGGCTGGTCTGACGGGCGGGAAAGCCTTGCCCCGGCATGGCCGCTGACCTAACATCCCGCCCCATGAGCATCATGACCGCCAGACCCAGCGCGAACCTGTTTCCAGCCTGAACATATCGTTCAAGGCTGTCGTACCATCATGCCCGGCGCATGGCGGAAATACAGGACGACGCGCAGCGGAATGCTCAATCAATGACCACACCCTTTCTGACCAATGCCTTCGACAGCCCGTATAAGGGCCGCGAAATCCGCGACCAGATCACCAACCCCAACATCATCGCCGGCCGGTTCAGCTATTATTCCGGCTGGTATCATGGCCACGGTTTCGACCACTGTGCCCGCTATCTGATGCCCGACCGCGATGATGTCGACCGGCTGATCATCGGCTCGTTCTGCTCCATCGGCACCGGCGCCGCCTTCATCATGGCCGGCAATCAGGGGCACCGGGCCGACTGGATCTCCACCTTCCCCTTCTTCTGGTGGACGGGCGAGGCCGCCTTCGCCGGGGCGGAGAACGGCTACCGGCCGGCGGGGGATACGGTGGTCGGCAGCGATGTCTGGATCGGCGCGGAAGCGGTGATCATGCCGGGCATCACCATCGGCCATGGCGCGGTGATCGCAACCCGCGCAGTGGTCACCCGCGATGTCGCCCCCTACACCATCGTCGCCGGCAATCCGGCCCGGCCGGTGCGGCAGCGCTTCGACGACGAGGCCGTGGCCATGCTGCTGGAGATGGCGTGGTGGGACTGGCCGCTGGACGAGATCCGGCAGGCCATGCCGCTGCTCTGCTCGGGCGATGTGGCGGGGCTCTACGGCTTGTGGCGAAACACACGCCAGGCGTGACCGCAGGATGCCCGGCCGTTGATCCGGCCGGGCATCGCCCCAACTCCAGTTCCATGACCGGATATCTGCCCTCCCGCCGCCGGCTGATCACCGGCGGCCTCGCGCTCGCCGCCGCCACCGTCATCGCCCCGCGGGCCGGGCGGGCGGCGGCGCCCGCGCTCGCCCGGCTGCTCGACGATGCCCGGCGCCTGACCGGCCTGCACACGCTGATCGTGGCGCAGGCGGGCGAGGTTCTGGCCGAACGGGTCTATCGCGGCCCGCCGGCCGCGCGACCGGTGAACGTCAAATCGCTGTCGAAAAGCATCATCGCCCTGCTGACCGGCATCGCGATCGATCGCGGCGTGCTGACCGGCACCGGCCAGAAGGTCGCAGACCTGCTGCCCGCCGACCTGCCGGACGATCCCGATCCGCGGCTGGATCGGCTGACCATCGGCCATCTTCTGTCGATGCAGGCCGGGCTGGAGCGGACCTCCGGCCCCTATTACGGCGCCTGGGTCGAAAGCCGGAACTGGGTGCGCACGGCGCTCGCCCGGCCCTTCGTGGCGGAGCCCGGCGGGTGGATGCTCTATTCCACCGGCAATTCGCATCTGCTGTCAGCGATCCTGACCCGCACCAGCGGCGAGAGCACGCTGGCGCTGGCCCGCGACTGGCTGGGGGATCCGCTCGACATCACCATCCCGCCCTGGACCCGCGATCCGCAGGGCGTCTATATGGGCGGCAACCAGATGGCGCTGTCGCCCCGCGCCCTGCTTGCCATCGGCGAGATGCTCCGCCGGGGCGGGGTTGCGGCAGACGGAACCCGGCTGGTGTCGGAGGGGTGGATCCGCGAGATGTGGACGCCCCGCACCACCTCGCCCTTCACCGGCGATGCCTATGGCTATGGCTGGTTCCTGCGTGAGACGGGCGCCCGGCCGGCGGTCTATGGCTGGGGCTATGGCGGGCAGCTGCTCTATCTGCTGCCCGGCATCGACATGGTCGTCGTGATCACCTCGGACCCCGACACGCCATCCGGGCGCACCGGTTATGTCGACGAGCTGCACGGGCTGGTGGCCGGGATCGTGCGGACTGCAACGTGAAACATCGAAGACCGGTCTTGACGTGATCACCCACGCAGGCGCAGGCTTACCGGCTGGGGGGAAACAGCCAATCACCTGAGCGCCGCCGGCCCGATCATCGCTGCATCATGCGGGGCGGATCGCGGTTTTTGTCCGGCTCCTGACGGAATGTCGTCAGGAGGTGACCGGCATCATGTCCGTCCACGTCCATCAGATGTGACCATGCCACGAAACCGATCGCTGCCCGGACCGACCGTCATGCCCGATGCACCCCTGATGTCCCGCCTGTCGAACCTGGCCACGCCCCTTGTCCTCGACTGGATCGAGGCCGTGAACGAGGATGATTTCGACAGTTTCCGCCAGCTGTTCACCGAAGGCGCCGAGGTGGTCCGGGGCGACCGGCTGATCCATGGCCGGCCGTCGATCGGCGCCTGGGCGGCGCACGAGATCTTCGCCATCCGCCTGCGCTTCACCCCGATCGACTGGCAGGAAGCCGGGGCGGAGGTTGCGGTCAGGGTGGCGGTGGCGGGCGATTTCGACCCGACCGGCCTGCCCGACCCGGTGGTCATTCTGCTGCGCTTCACGCTGGCGGCCGACGGCATCAGCCGGCTGGTGGTGGCACCGGTCGGTGCACCGATACCCGGCCCGGCCGGGTTCTGACCGCCGGAGACGAGCTTGCGCCGCTTCCTGCCCAGCCTGTCTGCCCTCCACGCCTTCGATGCGGCGGTGCGCTATCTGAGCTTCACCAAGGCGGCAGAGGATCTGTGCATCACCCAGAGCGGCATCAGCCGCCAGATCCGCAATCTTGAAGAGTTTCTGGGCGTCACCCTGTTCGAACGCGCCGGCCCGCGCATCATCCTGACCGCAGCCGGCCGGGCCTATTACGAGGAAATCTCGCATCTGCTGGACCGGATGGAGGAGGTCTCCATCGATGCGGTGCGCGGCCGGACCACCGAGGATTTCCTGCGCATCGGCATGTCGCCGACGCTTGCCCGGCGCTGGGCCCTGCCGGTGCTGAAACATTTCGCCCGGGCCGAGCCCGAGATCCTGTTCGAGGTGGTGGCCTGCCCCAACACCCAGGATCCGACGGATTTCGACGCCAATCTGTTCTTCCTGCGCGGCGTGGGCAACTGGGCCGCCTGCCGTAGCCATCTGCTGTTCGAGGAAGACCTGGTGGTGGTCGGCGCCCCGGCCCTGCTGCCGGCCCAGGGCTTCCTCGCCGAAGACGATCTGCGGCGGATCACCCTGATCCAGAACGTCTCGCGGCCGAGCCTGTGGATGCACTGGCTGCGCGCGGCCGACATCCCCTTCACCGGGCCGATCCTTGGGCCGCGCTTCTCGGTCACCGACATGATCATCGAGGCGGCGATCGCCGGCATGGGGCTGGCGGTGGTGCCGGAAAGCTATGTCCTGGCGGAACTGGCCGACGGCCGGCTGAAACCCGCCTTCCCCCAGCGCTGTTCTTCAGGCGAAGGCTTCTATATGTGCTGCCCGGAAGCCTTCATGAGCCAGAACGGCGTCGCCGCCTTCCGCCGCTGGTTTCTGGCCGAGGCGCGGCGGCGGAACCTGCTGCCCGCGCCGCGCCCCACCGCCCGAGATGATCCGGCCGCGTGATCACACGCACCGCAGGGATGCGCCGGCCTCAGCGATAGCCGTGATCGGCGCTGTCCAGCGCCATCGGATCCTCGCCGCGCCGGCGCAGCCAGGAATAGACCGGCGGCACCCGCTCGGCCAGGGATTCGATCCTGAGGTCGATGAAGCACGGCCCGTTCTTCCAGGCGAAGGCCTGGGCCAGGACGTCGTCGAGTTCGGCCCCCGTGCGCGCCGTCCAGGCCTTCAGCCCGAAGGCCTCGGCGATGGCCTGACCCTCCGGCGGCAGGAAATCGACGCCGAAACACTGATTGTGGCCCTTCAACCGGTGCAGGCCTTTGATCCAGCCATAGGTACCGTTGTTGAAGAGGATCAGGATCGCCGGCACCTGAAGCCGGACCAGGGTTTCCAGCTCGCCCACGCTCATGCCGAACGAGCCGTCGCCGAACAGGCCGATCGGCCGCTTGGCGGGATCCGCCGCCCAGGCGCCCACCGTCGCCGGCAGGGCCGAACCCAGCCCGCCGAAGGCGCGCGGGATGGCAAAGCGGGTCTCGCGGTCGTTGATCTTCAGGAAGCGGGTCATATAGGGCGTGGGGGTGCCGGCGTCGGAATAGATCAGCGCCGGGGCGCCCGAGGCTTCGAGCGCCCGGTTGAAGGCATGCACCGCCCGTTCGGGCCGCAGCGGCACCCGCTCGTCGGTCAGCAGCGGTGCCGCGCTCTGCCAGAAACGCGCGCGATCGGCATTCAGCTCGTCCACCCAGCCGCCGCGCCGGGCGGGATTGGTGTCGGTTTCCATCTGCGACAACCGCTGGAAGACGAGTTTCGCATCGCCCTGCACCGAGAGCAGGTTTTCGTAATTATTGGCCATCACCTCGGGCGAGATGTCGATCTGGACCAGCCGGCGGTTCAGCGTCACCTGCGGGAAGGTCCAGCCGATGGTGACCACCGATCCGATGCGCGAGCCCACGAAGATCGCGAGGTCGGATTTCTCCAGCGCCAGATTGGCATGGGGGTGATAGCCGTTGTCGCCGATCACCCCGATCGCCAGGCGATGATCGTCGGGGATCGAGCCCTGGCCGGTCATGGTGGTGCAGATCGGGATGTCGTGGCGCTCGGCGAAGCCGGTGATCACATCGCCCGCATCGGCGCGGTTGACGCCGCCGCCGGCGATGATCAGCGGCCGTTCGGCGCGGGCGATCAGCTCCAGCAGGCGGGTCAGCTTGGTCTCGGGCGGCAGGGTCGGATAGGCCGGGAAGGTCCGGCATTCCTCTTCGACATGGAGCGAAATCCGCGCCGGATCGACCTCGGCCAGCAGCATGTCCTCGGGGATCTGGAGATGCACGGCGCCGGGCTTGCCCGAACAGGCGGCGCGGAAGGCGCGGCGGATGATTTCGGGCAGTTTTTCCGGCGACTTCACCTGCACCGACAGCTTGGTCACCGGCTCGAACAGCTTCGCGCAGTCAAGCTCGGTCAGCACGCCCCGGCCCTCGCCCGGCAGCGGGATGTCGATGGTCAGCAGGATCACAGGCACCGAGGATCCGTTGCTTTCGGCCACCGGCGGCAGCGAATACATCGCCCCGGCGCCCGAGGGGCATTCGAACACGCCCGGCCGGTTGGTGAAGCGGCCATAGGCATCGGCCATGAAACCGGCGGAGCGTTCGTCGCGCGCCATCACATGGCGGATCTCGTCGGCGCGCAGCTGCAGCGCCTCGTAGAACGGCACATTGGTGTCGCCGGGCACGCCGAAGATGGTGTCAACGCCGTAACCGATCAGCATCTCGACCAGAATGTCTGCACCACGCATCGTCGATCCTTTTGAGGCAAGGGTCATCGCGGGACCGGTCACCACCGGAAGCGCGTCGCAGCGAACGGCGCGGGCGACAGGGGTGGCGTGGATCCGGTGACCAGGGCGGCGACCAGCGCCGCGCTTTTGGGGCCGGCGGCCAGGCCGACATGGCCATGGCCGAAGGCGTAGAAGACGTCGGGGCTGCGGCGGGCCACCGAAATCACCGGCAGCCCGTCGGGGGTGGAAGGGCGGTTGCCCATCCAGCGGCGCACCGGCAGATCGCGGGCAAGCCCCGGCCAGGTGGCGTAGAGATGGCGGAGCAGGATCTCCGCCCGGCGCCAGTCGGGCGGCGCCCCGGGCCCCGCCAGCTCCACCTGCCCCGCCGCGCGCAGCCCTTCGCGGGTGACCGTATTGGCCATCTTGCCGTCGCTCGGCATCACCGGCAGATGCGGCCCGCCCGGGGCGCCGCCGGTCAGCTGAACGTGATAGCCGCGCTCGGCCTCCAGCGGAACGCGGTCCCCCGCCGCGGCGGCAAGCCGTGCCGAGGCCATGCCCGCCGCCACCACCGCCCGGTCGCAGGCGATCGGCCCCTGATCGGTCTCGACCGCCCGCAGCCGGTCGCCATCGAAAGCGAAGCCGGTGGCCCGGGCGGCAACCCGGCGCACGCCGAGCCGCGCCGCATGCGCGGCCAGGGCGGCGACATAGGCGCCCGGATCGGCGCAGTTCGCCGCTGCCGGCACGTGGATGCCGAAGCCATAGGCCGGCGACAGCGCCGGCTCGAAGGCGCGGAGCGCCGCCGCATCCAGCTCCCGCCAGACCACGCCGGCGGTACGCCGCAGCCGCCAGGACAGGGCTTCGGCTGCAAAGGCCGCACGGTCGGGATAGACATAGAGCACGCCCCGCCGCTCAATCAGCCCCGGCACCTCTGCCGCCGCGGCCAGGGCGGCATGGCGGTCGGGCGCGTCGTGCAGCAGGCCGGACAGGATGGCGGCGGTGCGCTCCACCCGCGCGGTGGTCATGCCGGCTGCCAGAAAACGCAGCAGCCAGGGGGTGAGCCGCGGCAGATGCCGCCAGCGGATGGTGAGCGGCCCGTCCCGGTCCAGCAGATAGCCCGGCACCTTGCGCCAGAGGCCCGGCACCGACATGGGGATGATCGAGGCGGGGGTGATGAAGGCGCCGTTGCCATAGCTCGCCGCCTGCTCGCCGCCCGGCTCGTCCGGGTCGACCAGGGTGACGGCCAGGCCGGCCTGGCGAAGGGCCAGCGCCGCGCACACGCCGACGATGCCGGCGCCGATGACGACGGCCTGCGTCTCGTTCGTCTGGGACATCTCTGCTTCCTGGGGGCGCCGCCGCGGCGCCGGTATCAGGCCCGCAGCGGCGGCATGTCAGGCTTCGGCGAGGATGCGGGCATTGCCGCGCACCGACTGTTCCGTCACCTCGATGCCGAGGCCGGGGCCGGTGGGGACGATCACCCTGCCATTGCGGTTGGGAACCCGCTCCAGCAGCACATCCTCGGTCAGCACGTGATGGGGCATGTAGAATTCGCAGCCGAGCGACATGCCCGGCGTCGCGGCGATGAACTGGGTGCCGGCCGCAAGCGCGATGCCGCCTTCCCAGAGCGTGCCGCCATAGCCCGGCAGATGCAGCGCATCGGCAACCGCCATCAGCGCCTGCGCCTTCAGGATGCCGCCGGCTTTCATCAGCTTGACCGAGACGGCATCGGCGGCACCCAGCCGGGCGATCTCCAGCAGGTCGCGGGCATCGAAACAGCTTTCATCGGCCAGGATCGGCGTGTCGAGGGCGGCCGCGAAGGAGGCCATCGCCGCCAGGCAGTCGCGCGGCACCGGCTGTTCGATGAAGGTGGGCCGGAACCGGTCGACATCGCGCAGGATGGCGATGGCCCCAAAGGGATCGAGCGCCTGGTTGTAGTCGAGCCGAAGATCGACCATCTCGCCGAAGGCGTCGCGGATCGCCTCCAGATGCGCCATGTCTTCGGCATGGGGCTTGACCCCGGTCTTGACCTTGAAGATCCGGTTGCCGGCCGGAACCATGGCCTGCATGCGGGCGAAATCGGCGTCGAAATCGGGGTCCGCGATCGAGAAGGAGAGCGGAATCTCGTCCCGTACCCGGCCGCCCAGCAGCTCGGCGACCGACAGCCCCGACCGCTTGCCCAGAATGTCGAACAGCGCGGTCTCGATCGCGAGCTTGGCCTCGCCATGGCCGACCAGGGCCTTGTCCATCGCCCGGGTCAGCTCGCGGATGCGATTGACCGGCGCGCCGGTCACCAGCGGCCGCAGATAGATGTCGATCGCGGCGAAGGCCGCTTCGGCCGTACCGGTGAACACCTCCCAGGGGGCCGCCTCGCCCCAGCCGACAAGGCCGGAGGTGGAGGTCGCCTCGACCAGGACGCGCTTGACCGTACCCTTGACGTTGCCGACGCCCTGCAGCCGGGCCATCGCGATCGGGCTTTCGATCAGGAAGACGCGCAGTCGTTCAATGCGCTCCATGGCTTGGTCCTAGATGGCTTTGTGGAAATGGCTGAGGAACTGGCGGGTGGCGTCCTGGCGGGGATCGCCGATCACCTGGGCGGCGGGGCCGTCTTCGACCACCACGCCGTCGCGCATGAACACCACCCGGTCCGATACCTCGCGCGCGAAGGCGATCTCGTGGGTCACGATCACCATGGTCATGCCGTCGGCGGCGAGTTTCAGGATCGTCGCCAGCACCTCGCCCACCAGTTCGGGATCGAGTGCCGAGGTCGCCTCGTCGAACAGCATCACCTCGGGTTCCATGGCCAGCGCCCGGGCGATCGCCACCCGCTGCTTCTGGCCGCCCGACAGCGTGTCGGGCATCTGCCCGGCCCGGTCGGCCAGGCCCACTTTTTCAAGCTGGGCCAGCGCCATCTGCCGCGCCTCGGCCTTGGGCCGGCGCCGCACCTGAACCGGGGCCTCCATCACGTTCTGGAGCACGGTCATATGCGGGAAGAGGTTGAAGTTCTGAAACACCATGCCGGTGCGCGCCCGGAAACCCGCCAGCTCGCGATGCGAGGGCAACGGCGCACCGCTGCCGAAGACGAAACGGGCATCGCCGACGCGGATGCTGCCGCGATCGGGCGTCACCAGCAGGTTCATGCAGCGGAGCAGGGTGGACTTGCCCGAGCCCGACGGTCCGATCAGCGAGACCACGCCGCCCGCGGGCACGGTGAAGCCGATATCGCGCAGCACGGCCAGGGGCCCGAAGGATTTCTGCAGGCCGGCGATCTCGATCTTGGTGTCTTGCGGCGCGGTTTCAGCGGCGGTCATGACCGGCTCCCCAGCCTGCGCTCCCGATGGCGGACGAACAGCGTCAGCGGGAACAGGATGACGAAATAGGCGACCGCGATCGCGGTATAGGTCTCGAGCGGCCGGAAGCTGTCATGGGCGGCCATCTGGCCCTGATAGACCAGATCGGGCACCGCCAGCACCGAGACCAGCGAGGTGTTCTTGAACTGCAGGATCGACTGGTTCATCAGCGCCGGGATCATGCGCCGGAGCGCCTGGGGCAGGATGATCCGCCGCATGGTCAGCGCCGGCGTCATACCCAGCGCCGCCCCCGCCTCGCTTTGGCCGGGATCGATCGAAACGATGCCGCCGCGGATGATCTCGGCATAGAAGGCACCGCCATAGCAGGACAGCGCGATCAGCGCCGCGCTGGTGGCGCTGAGTTCGATACCCGCCAGGATCGGCAGGGCGTAGTAGCACCAGATCAGCTGCACCAGGATCGGCGTGCAGCGGAAAACCTCGATGAAGGCGAGGCTGGCCAGGCGCAGCGGCGCGAAACGGCAGAGCAGTCCCAGCGCACCGACCAGCCCGACCGCAAGGCCGCCGGCCACGATGGCCACGGTGAACGACACCGTCACCCACAGCCCGTCGAGGAAGAGCCAGCGATAGCCCCACAACAGGCCGAAATCCCACTCGTACATCCGGATCTCCCGGTCCAGGGTGGCAGCGGATCCGCGGCGGCGGCAGCCGGCCCCGCCGCGGATCCGGGGAGATCAGACGTCGAAACCGGGCGGGAAGTCGGACTGTTTCACGCCCACCAGCTGCATATTGCGGATGATCGCGTCCTTGATGAAGCCGCTCGCACGGTTGGCCTTGATCCAGCCGTCGACGAACTGCCGCCAGGACTGGTCGTCCTCGCGCCGGAAACCGGCATTCGAGGTGGTGTAGTCGGCCGGCGTCGGGATGATCAGCTTGCCGATCTTCGGGTTCTTGGCCCGAAGCGACAGGCCCAGCACCAGCACCAGGCATTGCGCATCCGCCCGCCCCGATTGCAGGGCGGCGGTGGCGTCGCTCTGGTTCTTCAGGCGCACGACGGTGGCGTTGGGCGCATGCCGCGTGACGGCCGCATCATGCGACGAGCCGGCATCGACCGCGATCCGGATTTCGGGCTTGTTCACGTCTTCCCAGCTGGTCGCCTCCAATCCGTCTTTCGCGACCAGCGAAAAGGCGTTGTTGAACACCGGCACCGAGAAGTCGATGACCTTCTGCCGCTCGGGCGTCGGGTTCAGGCCGAAGAAGACATCGACCTTGTCGGCCTGAAGATCCAGCACCGAATTGCCCCAGGTCGTCTCCAGCACCGACAGCTCAAGACGCAGATCGTCGGCGAGCTTCTTGCAGATATCGATATAAAAGCCCTGCCAGCTGCCGTCGGTCAGGCTCTTCTTGTAATAGGGGGCTCCGTCCGGCACGCCGCCGATGCGCAGAACTCCCGAATTCTTCACCCGCTGGAAGGAACCATCGGCCGCAAAGGCCTGCCCCATCCCGATTTTCAGCCCTGCCGCAGCCGAGACCATGCCCGCGCCGAGGAAGGTGTTGAACCGCCTGCGATTCATCATATCCCGCATGTCTCCTGACCTTCATTTTTATTTGTAGGTCGAGTATGGGATCATCCAGCCGGCATCACAACGCATGAACATTGGGCATTGCATGACGAAAAATCATGCTACTGGCCGCGGAGCAGACCGGATTGTCCTCCAGGGGATCAGAGGTTGCGCCCCGACCGGGCAAACATGAATATCTGGAAAATGCTCGACGCGAAGGTCATGACGCCGATCAGTGCGATGAGCACCGAACTGGAGACGATTCTGTCGATCCAGTCAGGGCGCAGAATGACCGGAGTGCCCACCCCGAAATAGGCCACCTGCAGTTCGACCTCACCCCGTTCGGACAGCGCGACCAGGCGCATCCCTTGTTCCGCCGACGGCGTGATATTGCCAAAGAGCGTGGCAGGCATGCCGGCTTTGAGAACCTGAACCGAGCTGCCCAAGGTGAAGTCGCCACGCTTCACCACCTCGGTGACGTCCCGGAACAGAGAATTGGCAATGCCGGTCTGCCGCACGTCCCACCTGCCGGCGCGCAGATAATCGCGGGCCCCCGTTGCCATATCACCGCCGATGCGCGCAGAGCCGACGAAGGTCAAAGCCCCCTGCCTGCCCCATATATCGGCGGGTACGACCAGAAAGGCGCGCTCGGGCACATCGGTCTCCTGACGTCGCCTGATCTCGATCTCCAGCCGCCCCTCGCCGTCGACCGAAACGGCCACCTCGTCGCTGTGGTGCCAGTGGATCGAAAGGTCCGTCCGCTCCACCACTTCGAAGAACGCCGCGCTACAGGCGGTATCCCGATCCGCCGCTTCCGCCGTCACCTGTCGCAAATCAGGTATCGCCCGTGGCAGACACAGGATGGAACGCGGGAAGTTCCAGGTGTTCTGGTCGCCTTGGAAGGTGATCGCTGCCCCCAGGGTCTCCGCCTCGATCTGGAACGAGCGGTCATTCGCGGTCGTCGCCAGAAAGACCACCGTCACCACGACCAGAACGCTGAAGCCCGAGACGAAGCGCCTCAGGAAGGCCATGTATCGCACCACCTATTCCTGCGGCAACCAGAGAATGAAATCGGTGGGCGGTGCAACTTTGCGCGCCACCATGCGAAGGATCTCGATCCGCGTGGGGCCGGCAAGACCGCCGACAGGCAGATCGCAGGCAGCGTCGAAAGCGCTTCGGGCCGGCAGATCGATCGCACGGCAGCGAATCGGCGTCTCACGCCCGGCGACATACAGATAGACCGCATCGGCCCGGAAGGAGTTGAGCAGGACGGTCAGCCTGTCACCGCCTTCACCGTTCCAGATCGCAAAGGACATGTCGCGCCCCAGCTCCGCGCCGCAGGCATTCCGGCTGAGACGGATCGACAGGCCGTCGGATCCGGCACCCAGAAGAACGTCGGCATGCACGGTCGGGAATGGAAGCTGAGCGATCCCACCAGACCAGTCAGCCGGAATCCTGTAGGTCGCCGTTGCCTCATAGAGCCCGTTGATCGTAAGAACAGATGCACAGATGTTTTCCCCCGCCCAACGCCGGGGGACGAAGCCACGCATGGAGATATCGCCCTGTGCAGCAGCATAGACCTGAACACCGGTGACGACCGTACCGGAAATCAATGCGCTCGGCCGGACGATCTCCCTGAAGCCATTCTGGCCGAGTTCAAGTGCCGGTTCGTTCTGTGCCATTGCCTCCGACATGGGAATCAAGAGAGCCGCGAGAACGACAGACATGATCCTCTTCCGTAACGTCACGGCCATAATCCTTTCGGCACTCGCCCTGTCGGCAATTTACGGAACATCCGCACAGGCACAAACCGTTTCGGTGAAAAACGGTGAAGGCGAGAACGGCTTCGGCTGGATGTTCGGTCAGGCAGGCACCTGCTATGCGGTGATGCCCCGCCATGTGGCAGGCATCTTTCCGCGGGTGACCATCTCCACGGCGGCCCCGGTGCAGACCGGGACAGGCACGGTGATTGCCCCCTTCTGGGAGGGGATCGACCTGGCGATCGCCGTCGTGCGGGGCATAGAAGAAGATCGCTGCACCGAGCGGCTGGATACTCTCAATATCGATTCTGCCGGCCGACGGGCTGCCGAAGCCAGCCTGCTGCGCCTTTCTCCCTCGGGAGAAGAAGAACGGGTGCCGCTGCGCATCATGCGTCGTGACTACCTGACACTTGAGGCGAGGATCGAAGGCGGTCGCGAGATCATGCAAGGGACATCCGGCGCCTTCGCCTTTGTGGGTGAGACACCGATCGGCATGGCCTATGCGTCGGCGGACCCCGGCCAGGCGACGTTCATGCGTTCGGAAGAGATCCTGATAAACCTGCGCCGCTTCCTGAACGAGCAGGGGGCCGCCTATGCGGCCCCGTCTGCAGCTGTCACGCTGCCGCCCGCCGACCCGTCCGCCCGGGGGGGATTGCAGCTGGTCGTCGCCAACAGTTCGACGCCGCCGATCAATCCGCGCTTCGCTCCTGAAAATCTGGTCGGCGACGGGGTCTTCGTCTATGACGGTGTGCCGGGCGCACGGATCGTGTTCGGCTTCGCCACCGGCGATGTCGCTGCGGTGCAACGTCTCCGGATAACCGCACCGACGACGGCAGGGTATGCCCTGCCCAGGACGATTATCGTCCAGTACTCCCTGGATGCCGAGGGGCGTCGGTTTCGGGAATGGACCCGTGGCCAGATGGCCCCTGATGGTCTGTTCGATACAGGTCAGATGGCGCCACGCAACATGCGTTGGGTCGCGCTCACCATCCTTGATGCCTGGAGCACCGGGCCCGTGGCAATCGACGAGGTGATCGTCGACTAAGCTCATTCGAGCAACTTTATCGTGAATGGTACCGGGTCATCGACAGCCCCCAAAGCGGCTGACCCCGAGATGGTACCGTCATCACCGATTGTGCCACGGGCATTTAGATAACTTGCCGTCAGAAAAATACCGTCGGCATTGACGGTTACGAAGCATTCATTTCCTGCACTCGCGTTCACATAGCAACGTTTGTCGGGTGAATATTCGCCAACACCGATCCTCCAGTACCCGATCTTCTCCGGCGTGACGTTTCCATTCCATCGGTCACGAATAACAACGGTGTAACTGTCGTCCTTTACCGCTCTGCCGTCCAGACGAATTGAGAAGATCGGGCGGGTCTTGAGAAAGCTCTCCAGGGCCGTTCGCTTGACAGACGGGTTTGGTGACAGCAATCCGAAATCAAGCGCAAGCCGGGTCAGTTCCGGATCGTCGCTTTCCAGCATGATCTGCATCGCAGCAAGACTTCGTGCAGGATCCGGATCATTGAGAAGTTCCTGATAAGGATTGAGCGCGGAAACGCGCTTGTCCACCAGGGCCCGCAATTGTTCCGGGCTGAGGCTCTGTGCACCCGCCGTCTGGGCAGACATAGCCATGGCGGCTGCAAAGGTGAAGAGTACAACGCGACCGGTTCTGTTGAGCATACCACACCTCTTCGGGACCTGGTCACATATTAGACCAGATGGAGATCCGGTGGAACTGCCGAACAACGGAAGCTGTGCCGCAGCGTGTTCTTCAGTCACCGGATCCATCCCCGCCATCGCCCCCGCCATCCCAGCCGCTCTCCGGCACATAGACCCCGCCATCGCGATAAGAGGGTGCCGGCAGTCCGGACGGCAGATCGGGGGTGACCTGCCGCTTCAGCAGCTGGCGCGCCCCCTGTGCCACCAGCCCCAGCGCCATCAGGGCGGTGCAGACGAGCGCCAGGCGGTCGGCACCGGTGCCCTCGGCCAGGATGGCGGGAATGGCGGCGAAGCCCGGGCCCGAGGCCAGGCGCCAGCCGGCCCCGACGAGGGCGGCCAGGATCGGGAGGGTGGCAAGGGCGGCAGACCCCCGCCCCACCCGCTCCGTCCGATGGCTGGCGAGGATCAGGAATGCGGTGTAGAGCAGCAGCACGGCCACGGTCAGCATGGCGCCGCCGGTGCCGGCCAGCATCATCTGCCGGTGGGTGATCACCAGATCGGCCAGCACCCCGGCACCGCCCGCGAGCAGCGTGGTCGCCAAAAGGGCCGAGGCGGCGGCGACGGCGGCCCGCGGCCGGCCACCGCGGGCCAGGCCATGGATGACCAGCTGATGGGCCGCCACCTGCACGCCGATGGCGAGCACGCCGGTCATCAGCACCAGACCGGGTCGGGCGGTCCCTGCCCCGATCCCGGTCAGGACATGGAAGATCCCGACCGCGGCCGCCGCCAGCAAAGCCAGGGCGGCGAGGCGGCGCAGCAGGGCCATGACTGTCCTCATTGCCGGATCGCAGGATCGGGAGCCGCTCAGGCCCCCTGCAGCACGTCGGCCGGCTCATCCGCCTGGATGAACCCGCCCGACTGGCGATGCCAGAGCCGGGCATAGAGGCCGCCGGCGGCGATCAGCTGATCATGGGTGCCCTGTTCGACGATGCGGCCCTGATCCATCACCACCAGCCGGTCCATGGCGGCGATGGTCGACAGGCGATGGGCGATGGCGATGACGGTCTTGCCCTCCATCAGCCGGTCGAGATTGGCCTGGATCGCGGCCTCGACCTCGGAATCGAGCGCCGCCGTCGCCTCGTCGAGGATCAGGATCGGCGCATCCTTGAGCATGGCGCGGGCGATGGCGACCCGCTGGCGCTGGCCGCCCGAGAGCTTCACCCCGCGCTCGCCCACATGGGCGTCATAGCCGCGGCGGCCATGGCTGTCGACCAGGGTTGCGATGAAATCATCGGCCTCGGCCCGGCGGGCGGCGCGGATCATCTCGTCATCGGTCGCGTCGGGGCGGCCATAGACGATGTTGTCGCGCACCGAGCGATGCAGCAGCGAGGTATCCTGCGTCACCACGCCGATCGCGGCGCGCAGCGAATCCTGGGTGACGCCGGCGATGTCGGTGCCGTCGATGGTGATCCGGCCCTGTTCGACATCGTAGAAACGCAGCAGCAGGTTCACCACCGTCGACTTGCCGGCACCCGACCGGCCGATCAGCCCGATCTTCTCGCCCGGCTTCACGGCCAGGTCGAAATCGCGCACCACCGGCCGGCGGCCGCCATAGTTGAAGCCGACATGCTGGAAACGGATTTCCCCCGTCACCGGCCCCAGCTCGCGCGCATCGGGGCGGTCGGCCACTTCATAGGGCAGCGAGATCGAGCCCATGCCGTCCTGGACGGTGCCGATATTCTCGAACAGCCCGGCCATTTCCCACATGATCCACTGCGACATGCCCATCAGGCGCAGGGTGAACGACACCGCCACCGCAATCTCGCCGACGCTCACCGCCTGCACCGTCCAGAGCCAGATGCCGAGCGCCGCCACCGAGGCGATCAGCATATAGTTCAGGCAGAGATTGCCGACCTGAACCACGGTCGACATCCGCATCTGCAGATGCACGGTCTTGAGGAAGCTTTCCATGGCGTCGCGGGCATAGTCATCCTCGCGCCGGGCATGGGAGAACAGCTTGACGGTGGCGATGTTGGTGTAGCTGTCGACGATCCGCCCGGTCATCTCGGAGCGGGCATCGGCCTGGGCCTGAGAGACGGCGCGCATGCGCGGGATGAACCAGCGCAGCAAAGCGGCATAGAGCACGATCCAGGCAAGGAAGGGCAGCATCAGCCGCCAGTCGGCCGAGGCGGCGACGATCAGCGCGCCGGTCATGTAGACCAGCACGTAATTGCCCATGTCGAGCAGCTTGATCACCGTCTCGCGCACCGCAAGCGAGGTCTGCATCAGCTTGGTGGCGACCCGGCCGGCGAACTCGTCCTGGAAATAGCTCATCGACTGGCGCACCAGATAGCGGTGCAGGCTCCAGCGGATGCGCATCGGGAAATTGCCGAGCAGGGTCTGGTGAATGATCAGCGAATTGCCGAGCGCGATCGCCGGCATCACCACCAGCACCAGCACCGCCATGCCGGCGAGCTTCCAGCCTTCGGCGGCGAACAGCCCCTCGGGCGTGTTCGCCTGCAGCAGGTCGACCAGCGAGCCCATGAACGAGAACAGCGCCACCTCGGCCAGCGCGATGGCGGTTGAGAGCAGCGCCATCACGATCAGCCAGGGTTCCGCCCCCCGGGTGTAATGGCGGCAGAAGGCGACCAGCCCGCGCGGCGGCTGGGTGGGTGCCGCCGGCGGATAGGGGTCGAGCCGGGACTCGAACCACCGCATGATCCGGCTGGCCGGGGACCGGCCGTTCAGGCGGCCGGTATCGATCGGAGACATCAGAGGCGGGTCCTGTTCACGCGGGGGACGACGGCAAGCCCCCACATATATGACCGCAGGGGCGCCGCGACCAGAGCCCCCGAGCCTAATCCACCCCGGTCGGGTCTGCGGTGAGGCTGGTCACGATCGCCCTGAGCCTGGTTTCGAACAGGCCGGGGTCGTCGAGCGCGCGGGCCAGAACCAGGGCCCCCTGGATGTCGGCGACCGCCGTGACCGCCCGGTCGCGCGCCGTGGCCGGGGCAAGCCCCATCGCGCCCAGCGCCGCGGCCAGGGCATCGATCCAGGCCGCGAAATAGCCGGCGACCGCCGCCGCGAAGCGGTCGCGCACACCGTCGAGCGCGAAGGCGCCGACCAGGCAGATCCGCCGCCCGCCGCGGAAATACCGCCCGACCGCGGCCGCCGTTTCCTCGATCGCCGCCCGGGCGCGCCGGCGATCGCCCGAGGCGGCGGCGGTCTCTAGGGTCCGGAAGATCTCGTCCCGGAACCAGCGGTCGATATCGGCCAGCACGGCCGCGGCCATCTCTTCCTTTCCGCCGGGGAAGAAATTGTACAGGCTGCCGCGGCCGAGCCCGGTGGCGGCACCGATCACCTGCAGGCTGGCCCCCTCATAGCCATGGGCGCGGAACACCTCGCCCAGAAGCGGGATGATGTCGCTGCGTTCCCTCACCAGCCGTGCCATGGCGTCGGGCTCCCCCTCTCTCCTACAGACCCAGATCGCTCAGGCCCGGATGATCATCCGGCCGCCGGCCCAGAGGCCAGTGGAATTTGCGGTCGGCCGCGGCGATCGGCAGATCGTTGATGCTGGCGATCCGGCGCTTCATCAGCCCGTCGGCGTCGAACTCCCAGTTCTCGTTGCCGTAGGAGCGGAACCAGTTGCCGCTGTCGTCATGCCATTCATAGGCGAAGCGCACCGCGATCCGATCCCCTGCCGTGGCCCAGAGTTCCTTGATCAGCCGGTAGTCGTGCTCACGGGTCCATTTCGCGGTCAGGAAGGCCACGATCTCCGCGCGGCCGCGCACGAAGCTTGCCCGATTACGCCACAGGCAGTCGGGCGTATAGGCGGCGGCCACCCGCTCGGGGTCGCGGCTGTTCCAGCCGTCTTCGGCGGCGCGCACCTTCGGGGCGGCGGTTTCGGCGGTGAAGGGTGGGATGGGCGGGCGCATGGGCGATCTCCGATGATCTGTACCGTTTGATAAAATCTGTATCGAACAGTACAAACATGACGCCGCGAGTCAAGCCTGACGCAGCCCCGGGCAGCGGCTATGATGCGCAGCCGAGCCATGCAGCATATGCAAGCCCTGATGCTGCAAACGCCGATACTGATGTTCTGGACATCACCTTTGAAGGTATTAACATGAGAATTGCCAGTCCGGACCGGAGGACCCCTTGATCACCGCGGCCCAGATGCGCGCAGCCCGCGCCCTGCTCGGCATCGACCAGCGTCAGCTGGCCGAGCTTGCCGGCGTGTCGCTCCCCACCATCCAGCGGATGGAGGCGAGCGAGGGAACGGTGCGCGGGGTCGTCGACACCCTGACCAAGGTGATCGAGGCCTTCGACCGGGCGGGTGTGGAATTGATCGGCGACGGGGCGCAGAGCCTCGGCCAGGGTCGCGGCGTGCGCCTGAAAGAGGCACCGCCCGGCCGTTGACCGCCTGTCCCCGCCACCGGCCCCGATCGTGCACGTCCTGATCGTGCAAGGCTCGATCACGCAAAGGGATCCGGAACGGATGGCCGCCTCAGCCCAGGGCCCGCGCCTGGCGGAGCTTTTCACCCCCAAACTCGTCACCGTGCTGCGCGAAGGCTATGGCCTGGGCGCGCTGCGCGCCGATGCGATCGCCGGCCTGACGGTCGCGATCGTCGCCCTGCCGCTGTCGATGGCGATCGCCATCGCTTCGGGTGTGGGGCCCGAACGCGGGCTTTATACCGCGATCATCGGCGGTTTCCTGGTCTCGGCGCTGGGTGGCAGCCGCTTCCAGATCGGCGGCCCGGCCGGCGCCTTCATCGTGCTGGTGGCGTCCACCGTCGCCGCCCATGGCGTCGACGGGCTGATCCTGGCGACGATGCTGTCGGGGTTGATCCTGCTTGCGATCGGGGCACTCCGGCTCGGCACCTTCATCAAATACATCCCCTATCCGGTGACGGTGGGCTTCACCGCCGGCATTGCGGTGATCATCTTCTCAAGCCAGATCAAGGATCTGGCGGGGCTGCATCTGGCGGGCCCCGAACCCGCCGCCATCCTGCCCAAGCTCCGCGCGCTGGCCGATGCTGCGGGCACCGCCGGCCCGGCGGCGATCGCACTGGCCCTGGCCGCCATCCTGATCATCCAGGGCACCAGGCGCTTCGCGCCGCGCCTGCCCGGCATGCTGATCGCGGTGGTCGGCACCGCCCTGGTCGCCGCCCTCGCCGGCCTGCCGGTTGAGACCATCGGCAGCCGGTTCGGCGGCATCCCATCGATGCTGCCCGCCCCCGCCCTGCCGGCGCTCTCCGTCGAGAAGGTCATGGCCGTGCTGCCGGCCGCCCTCTCTTTCGCGCTGCTGGGCTCGATCGAAAGCCTGCTCTCGGCGGTGGTGGCCGATGCCATGACCGGCCGGCGCCACCGGTCGAACTGCGAACTGGTCGCCCAGGGTGTGGCCAACATCGCCTCGGCGCTGTTCGGCGGCATCTGCGTGACCGGCACCATCGCCCGCACGGCCACCAATGTCCGTTCGGGCGCACGCGGCCCGGTCTCGGGCATGCTGCACGCCCTGTTCCTGCTGGGCTTCATGGTGATCGCGGCGCCGCTTGCGGCCTATATTCCGCTTGCAGCACTGGCCGGCGTGCTGGCGGTGGTGTCGTGGAACATGATCGAGCGCCACGCGATCGGCATCCTGCTCCGCGCCTCACGCGGGGATGCCGCGGTACTGGCCGTCACCTTCCTGCTGACGGTGTTCGAGGATCTGACCGCCGGCATCGTCGCCGGCTTCTCGCTGGGCGCGCTGATCTTCCTGCATCGCATGGCCGGCACGGTGGCGGTGGAAACCGGCGTGCCGCTGATCGAACCCGACCGCGCCGACAGCGACCGCCCGGAAACCGGCGGCCGCACCGCCTGGCAGCCGGCCGAAGGCGACGAGCGCGCAGTGGCCGTGCTGCGCATCTCGGGGGCCTTCTTCTTCGGCGCCGCAGCGACCGTCGGCGCCACGCTCGACAATGTCGGCGCCGCGGCCCCCAAAGCCTATGTGCTGGATATGAGCGCGGTGCCCCTGCTCGATTCCACCGGCGCCGCCACCATCGACGGTTTCCGCCGCAAGGCCGACCGCCAGGGCGCCACCTTGTGGATCGCCGCCGCCCGCCCGGCCGTGCGCCACATGCTCCACCGCCACGGGCTGACCCCGCCGGCGGTCCATTTCCGCGGCGATACAGGCACGGCGGTTGCCGCGGCGCGGCAGGCGCTGACCGCCGGATAGCGGTCAGCGGGCGCCGAGATGCGCCTCCAGCGCCGCCACGAACAGGCGGACCTTGGGCGGCACGAAGCGGGTGGTGGGGTGGATCGCCCAGATGGTCCAGGGTTCGGGCGCGCCGTCTTCAAGCGTCACCAACCGCAGACGGCCCTCGGCGACGTCTTCACGGGCGTTCCAGCCGGCGATGATGGCAAGGCCCAGCCCGTCGATGCAGGCCTCCTGCAGGGCATCGATCGAGGTGGCGGTGAAGCGGCCGCGCACCCGCTGGCGGAGCGTGCCGGCGGGCGCCGCAAAAGACCAATGGCCGGTGCCGGGTGTGGTGAGGCAGTCATGATCCGCAAGCTCCGCCACCCGGCGCGGCGTGCCGCGGAGGGCCAGATAGGCGGGCGAGGCCACCAGCAGCCGCGGATTGGGCGCCACCCGCCGCGCGATCAGGGTGCTGTCGCGCAGGGGCGCGATGCGGATCGCGAGATCCAGCCCCTGGGCCACGATGTCGACGACCGCATCGCTCGCCACCAGCTCCACCTCCAGCGCCGGATTGTCGCGCAGGAAGCCGCCCATCATCGGCGCCACCACCTTGCGCGCAAAGGGCACCGAACTGGTGACGCGCAGCCGGCCCGCCGCCCCCGACGCGGCCGGGCGCACGGCGGCGCGGCCATCGGTCGCGTTTTCCAGCAGGGTCTGGGCATAGGGCCAGAAGGCCTCGCCCTCGGGCGTGAGGGACAGGGCGCGGGTGGTGCGGTGGACCAGCCGCACGCCGAGTTCGTCCTCCAGCGCCGCCAGCCGGCGCGAGGCGACCATCGGGCCGATGCCCAGCCGGCGGGCCGCCCCCGCCAGGCTGCCGGCCGCCACCGCCTCCACCAGCACCGCGACGTCGTTCAGGTCAATCATATCGTTTTCCGATAGGCAGGCTGATCAATCGCGGCCGGTACCGCGGATCTTGAGGGTAGGCCAGATTAGCGGGGCCAACAAGATGCGAGGCGATCATGACCGCAGGAACCGCAGCCGGCACGGCCGGCCAGGCCGCCCCGGCCACCGGGATCGGCCGGGGCCTGAGCTTCACCATGGCAGCCGCAACCGGGATTGCTGCCGCCAATATCTATTACAACCAGCCATTGCTGGGGTTGATCGGGCAGGACCTCAGCGGCACCGCCACCGCGCTGGTGCCCACCGCCACCCAGCTGGGCTATGCCGCAGGGCTGTTCCTGCTGGTGCCGCTGGGCGATCTGGTAGAGCGGCGGCGGCTGATCACCCTGCAGTTCCTGGCCCTCGCCCTGGCCCTGGTCGGGGCGGCGCTGGCGCCCGATGCGCTGCTGCTGGTGGCGGCGTCGTTCGCGATCGGCCTTGCCGCCACCGTCGCCCAGCAGATCGTGCCCTTCGCCGCCCATCTGGCGGCGCCCGCACGCCGGGGGGCGGTGGTCGGCACGGTGATGTCGGGGCTGCTTGCCGGCATCCTGCTCAGCCGCACGCTGGCCGGATTCGTCGGCAGCCATGCCGGCTGGCGCGAGATGTTCTGGCTGGGCGTGCCGCTGGCGCTCGGCACCGCGGCCCTGCTCGCCTGGCGCCTGCCCCATGCCCCGGCCCGGCCGGCCGGGGGCCTGACCTGGGCTGCGTCGCTCCGCTCTCTCGCCGGGCTCTGGCGGGCGCATGGCGCGCTGCGCCGGGCGGCGGTGACCCAGGCGCTGCTCTTCGCCGCCTTCTCGGTGTTCTGGACAGTGCTCGCCTTCCGGTTGCAGGATCCGCGCTTCGGCCTGGGGGCGGATGCCGCCGGCGCCTTCGGCCTGGTCGGCATGGCCGGCGTGCTGGCCGCGCCCCTCGCCGGCCGCATCGCCGACCGCCGCGGCCCCGACCGGGTGATCCTGGCCGGCGCCCTCGGCACCCTCGCCGCCTGGGCCATCTTCGGCGCCTGGACCAGCCTCGCCGGCATGATCATCGGCGTCGTCCTGCTCGACTTCGCCGTCCAGGCGGCCCTGGTCTCCAACCAGCACGTCATCTTCGCCCTCGCCCCCGAGGCCCGCGCCCGGATCAACACCCTGTTCATGGGCGCCATGTTCCTGGGCGGCGCCACCGGCTCCGCCACGGCCACAGCGGCCTGGCAGGCGGGCGGGTGGACGGCGGTCACCATTCTGGGCGCGGGGTTTGCGGCGGTGGCGAGTGTGATGCGGCTGCGCCGCCGGCGCTGACGCCCGATATGGGCGTCACGCCTCGTCCGGATCGGCAAACTCCGCCGCGATTTCGCGGAAGCGGTCGGCGAGGGTCAGGAAGGCGTCGACGATGTCGGGGTCGAAATGGGTGCCGCGGCCCTGGGTGATGATGTCGACCGCGGTGTCGTGGGAATAGGCGGGCTTGTAGATCCGCCGGCAGATCAGCGCGTCATAGACATCGGCCACCGCCATCAGCCGGCCCGAGAGCGGGATGGCATCGCCGGCCAGGCCGCGGGGGTAGCCGCTGCCGTCCCATTTTTCGTGATGGGTATGGGCGATCTCGCGGGCGTAGCGCAGGAAGGAATTGCCATTGCCCGAGCCGATCCGGGCCTCGGCGGCGGCGATGGCGGCGCGGCCGAATTCGGCATGCTGCTTCATCACCTCGAATTCCTCGGGCGTCAGCCGGCCGGGCTTGAGCAGGATGGCGTCGGGCACGCCGACCTTGCCGATATCGTGCAGCGGGGCGGATTTGTAGAGCAGGTCGATGGTGGCATCGTCGAGGTCCGCGCGAAAGCGGGGATGATCCCTGAGGGCCAGCGCCAGTTCGCGGACATAGGTCTGGGTGCGGCGGATATGGTTGCCGGTCTCGTTGTCGCGGGTTTCGGCCAGCGAGGCGAGCGAGAAGATGGTCAGGTCGCGGACCAGGGCCAGTTCGCGGGTGCGCTCGTCCACCCGCCGCTCCAGCTCGGCATTCTGGCGCGCAAGCCGGGCATTGGCTTCCCTGAGCGCCAGATGGGTGCGCACCCGGGCGCGCACGATCTCGGGCGAGAAGGGCTTGGTGATGAAGTCGACGCCGCCGGCCGCGAAGCCCGCGCGCTCGTCGCGCTCGTCGTGGAGTGCGGTCAGGAAGATGACCGGAATGTCGGCGGTGGCCGGATCGGCCTTCAGCCGCCGGCAGACCTCGTAGCCGTCCATGCCCGGCATCATCACGTCCATCAGCACCAGATCGGGCCGGCCCTCGGCCCCGGCGGCGATCTCCAGCGCCTTGGCGCCGCCGGTCGCGATGCGGGTGCGGTAGTCGTCCTTCAGCACCGCATTGATGATGGTGAGATTGGACGGCGTGTCGTCCACCAGCAGAATGGTCTTGCGGTCGGTCATTCGTCCGCCTCCAGGGTGCCAGTGATCAGGGTTTCCTCGATCAGGGTGCTGGCCCCGTCGAAATCGAAGGCATCGATCCGCCCGCCCAGTGCCGCCAGCATGGCCGGGGGCAGGATTGCGGCAAGCGTGCCGCGCTCGGCCTCGAACAGGTCGGCGGCGGCGCCGTCGCTGTCGCGCAGCAGGGCGGCCAACCGTGCAAGCGCATCATGCGCCCGGGCGACGGCGGCGGCATCGGCCGGTGGCGGCGGGTCCGGCTCAGCATCCTCCAGCCCCGCCAGGGGCCGGATGACTTCGGCTGCGGCATCGAAGGCCGATTCAAGCGCCGCGACCGCCGCCTCGGGATCATCCCCCGGCGTGGTGAGCGCCGCTTCCATGCGGCGTGCGGCGTCGGCAAGGGTCGTGACGCCCAGATTGGCGGCGACACCGGCGAGCGCATGAGCGATCATCCGCGCCTCTGCCGCATCGCCGGACCCGAGGGCGGTGCGGATCCGGCCCGCGGCATCGGCATGATCGGCCAGCAGGCGCAGCAGCAGGTCACGATAGAGCCGGGCATTCCCGGCCAGGCGACGCAGGGCCGCCTCTACCTCGATGCCGGCAAGCGGCGGCAGGGCCGCCAGATCGCGCGGCGCCGGCAGGACCGGCAGCAGGCCCGCCAGATCGCCGCCGGGGCGGACGAAACCCGCCACCACCGCCATCAGCCGCTCCGGATCGACCGGCTTGGTGACGCAGTCGTTCATACCCGCCTCCAGGCAGCGCTGGCGTTCCTCGGCCAGGGCATGGGCGGTCATCGCCACGATCGGCAGATCCGCCAGGCCGGGGGTCGCCCGGATCGCCCGCGTCGCCTCGTAGCCGTCCATCACCGGCATCTGCAGGTCCATCAGCACCAGATCGTGCACCGGCGGCCGCGGCCCCGCCACCAGCCGGTCCAGCGCCGCCCGGCCGTCGGTTTCGACATCGACAACCAGCCCTGCGGCCTCCAGCAGCTCCAGCGCCACCTGCTGGTTGAGGGCGTTGTCCTCTACCAGCAGCACCCGCCCGCCCCTGAGATCGGGCAGAAGCTGGGCGGTGGTCGCGCGGAGATCGTCGCCGCCGCCGTCGTCGAAGACATGCATGATGGTGTCGAACAGGGTAGAGGCGTTGAAGGGCTTGCCCAGCACCGCCCGGATGCCCGCCGCCTCGGCCGACTGGCGCAGATCGTCGCGCCCGAAGGCGGTGATCATCACGATCGGCGGCACCGGCGCGCCCGCTTCGGCCGCCGCCTGGCCGATCAGCCCGGCGGTGGCGAGCCCGTCGAGCCCGGCCCCCAGCCGCCAGTCGAGCAGGACCAGGCCATAGGGATCCTCCACCTCGCGGCCGCGGGCGAGCGCTTCCAGCCCCGCCTCCCCCGAGGACACGGCCACCACCCGGAAAGCCATGCCCTCCAGCATGCCGGTCAAGACCTGGCGGGCGAGCGGGTTGTCGTCGATCACCAGCACATGCAGGCCGCGCAGATCCGGCCGTGCCGTGATCCGCGACCAGCGGGCACGGCTGCGGCCGAAGGCGGCATCGAAGGTGAAGACACTGCCGACACCGGGCGTGCTCTCAACCGTCACCTCGCCATCCATCATCCGGACCAGGCGGCGGCTGATGCTGAGGCCGAGCCCGGTGCCGCCATAGCGCCGGGTGATGGAGCCGTCGGCCTGGGTGAAGGGCTCGAACAGATGCGACATCTGATCAGGCGTCATGCCGATGCCGGTGTCGCGCACCGCGAAGCGCAGCCGGTGGCCATCGGCATCGGAGGTCACCAGCCGGACCGAGACCACCACCTCGCCGGTCTCGGTGAACTTGACCGCATTGCCGGCCAGATTGATCAGCACCTGGCCCAGACGGAGCGGATCGCCCAGCAGCGTGCCGGGCACGTCGGGGGCGACGTCGAAGATGAATTCCAGCCGCTTCTCTTCCGCGCGATGGCCGATCACGGTCGCAAGATTGCCGAGCACGTCGTCGAGGCGGAAATCCACCGCCTCCAGCTCCAGCCGGCCGTTCTCGATCTTCGAGAAGTCGAGGATGTCGTTGATGATGCCGAGCAGCCCGTCGGCCGCCCCCTGGATCTTCTGCAGATAGTCGCGCTGGCGGGGGGTGAGATCGGTCTTGAGCGCCAGATGGGTCATGCCGATCACGGCATTCATCGGCGTGCGGATTTCATGGCTCATATTGGCCAGGAAGTCGCTCTTCAACCGGCTGGCCTGCTCGGCCAGATCGCGGGCGCGGGCCAGTTCGCCGGCCGCCCGGCGGCGGGGGGTGATGTCGCGCACGAAGACCACGCCATGCCAGGCGCCGTGCAGGCGGAAGGCGGACAGGCTGAACTCCACCGGCAGTTCGGTGCCGTCGGCGCGCCGCGCCTCGATCTCGCGGGTGCGCGTCCAGGGGGTGTCGCCGGAATCGGCCATGGCGTGGGCTGCCCCCGCCCTCAGCGCCGCCCGGTGGCGGTCGGGCGTGATCAGGTCGTGGACATTGCGCCCCACCGCATCGGCCGCGGCATAGCCGAAGAGCTGCTCCGCCGCCGGGTTCCACAACAGAACATGCTCGTGAGAATCGATCATGACGATGGCATCGAAGGCCGAGGCGATGATGCCACGGAGCGTCGCCTCGCTCGCCTCCAGCGCCCGTTCCGCGCGCACCCGGTCGGTGACGTCGGTTGCGACACACAGCACCCCGTCGGCGGTGGAGGGGGAGCGCACCACATTGACCGAACGCCCGTCGGGCAGGGTGAGGAAAGTGGCCAGCGTGCCGGTGCTGGGGGCGCCCAGAAAGGCATCCCAGCGCCGGCGCGCGACGGCCTCCGGATCGTCGGTCGGCCCGTAGACGCCTTCGGTTGCGAAGCGGCGGACGACGTCCATCATCGCCATGCCGGGCCGGGCGAGGTCTGCCGGCACACCGAACAGGCTGGCGAAGCCGGGGTTCACGAAGCGCAGCCGGCCGTCGGGCCCGATCAGATAGACGGCGCCGGGCAGCAGATCCAGGATCATCCGCAGCCGCGCCGTGGCCTCGGCACTCTCCTCTTCCGCGCGCGCCCGCTCGGCGACCTCTGCCTTCAGGCGCCGGTTCCAGATGCCGAAGATCGCGAGCGCCGCCAGGATCGCGGCCGCGGGCGGCAGAATCCAGGGCAGCACGACCGACAGATCCAGCCGCTGTTCGAACCGCCCCTCCTGCCAGCGGGCGGTGATGGCGTTGAGCGTGCCGGTGTCGAGATCGGCACCCGCCACCCGCAGGATACCGGCCAGCATGTGGCTGTCGGCCAGGACCGCCAGGCCGAAGACGACATCATTGCCGCCCGGCAGACCGGTCAGTTTCAGATTGCCCAGGCCCAGCCGGCGGATCTCCCAGCTGGCCACCGCAAGCTCTGCCGCGGCCACATCGGCGGCACCGCCGGCCACGGCCTTGAGCGCCGCCTCGGCCGTCGGCCATCGGGTGACGACCAGCCCCGGTGCGATACCTTTCACCGCCGCCGCGACCGCACTGCCGTCGACCACCGCGACCCGCCGCCCGAACAGGTCACCCGCCGCCTGGATCGGCTTGGTGTCGATCCGGTCGACCAGCACCCAGGGGGTGCGGGCATGGGCGACCGGAAAGACGATGCCGTCTTCCACCTCGCGCAGATGGCCGAGGCTCGCCACCGCATCGACCCGGCCTTCATACAGCAGACGACGCGCCTCGGCCGGGCTGTCGGCCGGCACCAGATCGATGGTGAAACCGGCGGCGGTGGCGATGTGGTCGAGCACATCGGCGGCGATGCCGGCATGGTGGCCATTGCGGTCGATGAAGCCGAGCGGTGCGGTCCCGCGGGTGGCCGCGACCGTCAGCACCCGGTGGCGGGCGATCCAGTCGGACTGACGATCATCCAGGCGCGGCCGCGCCACATCCAGCATGCCGACGGCGACCGAAGACAGCCACCGGCCGCGGATCTCGCGGTGCTGTTCGGGTGTCAATGCGCGGATGCCGGCCGACAGAATTCCGGTCAGCGGCGGCAGGTTGCGGGTGACGGCGATGGACAGCGCGCCGGTGTTGAGATCGGTCACGGCGCCGATCTGCAGCCCGTCCAGCCGGCGGTGGCGGATGATCCAGCTCGCGGCCGCCATTTCGCCGACATAGGCGGCGGCCTGGCCCGAGGCGACCATGTCGAGCGCCGCGGCGGTATCGGCGACCAGGGCGAGCCGGATGGCGGGATAGCCGGCGGCGAGATGCTCGGTGGTGGCATAGCCGCGTTCCATGGCGACGGTCTCGCCCGCCAGGTCGTCCAGGGATGTCGGCGGCAGGCGGTCGCGCGGAGAGACGATCACCGCCCGGCTGGTGACATAGGCGGTGGTGAAGCTCATCGCCGCTTCACGCGCCGGCGTGCGGTTCATGCTGGCCAGGGCATCGATCTGCCCGGCGCTCAGGGCAGTGATGGCGGCGTTCCAGTCGGGAAAGCGGACCTCGCGGATCCGGGCGCCCACCGCGCGGGCGATGGCGGCCACGTAATCGGCGCTCATCCCCTCCCAGCTGCCGTCTGCGGTGACGCTGTCATAGGGTGGCCAGCCGGCCTCCACCACCCCAAAGGTGACCGGACCGTAAGCGGCAAGCCAGGCCTGCTGCGCCGGATCCAGAACCGGCCCGGCCGCGCCCGCATTTGCGTCAACAGCCTGTCCCTGCCGCCCGACGATGCAGAGCAGCACGACCACCAGGCTCAGGATGACGCCCCGGACGGACACGCCGATGCTCCGCAGGTCACTACACATTGGCCATCATGTGACCGGTACGGGGGGATGAAAAGCGAATTCGGAGGGCGACCGGCGTCTGTGTGCACCAACCTCAGGGCGGATCAGCGCGCCTGTGTTGAAAATTGCATCTATGATGCGACAATCATCGGCACACGGCGATCATCGCCACAAACCGAAAGCCCCGGCCATGCCACTCCCCGGACGACATATCCTGCCCATGCTCGCCATGCCGGCCCTGCTCATGGGTCTTGCAGCCATGCCGGCGCAGGCGGAAGACGCCGCCGCCCGCTACCGCTCGATCTTTACCATCAATGGTCAGCCGCAGGCGGTGATGCTGACGCTCGACGGGGCGCAGGGCCCGGACCGCCGGCTGCGCCTGGCCTTCGGCGCACCGCGTAACTGCATCATCGATTTCGAAGCCGCCGGCAGGCGGGAGGGCGCGCAGAGCTTCGCCGCGCGGCGCGCATCGCCCGGCAGCTGGTGCGAACGCCAGCTGGGAGAGATGGCCGAGGTCCGTGTGCTCGGGATTGAGGGCGACGAGATCAGCTACGAGTTCCGGACCGCCCGCGCCCCGGCCGAACGGCATGTGGGTCTGAAATAGCCGCGGGCGGGCGCGCGCGCCTTGCGGGACCCGCTCAGGCCGTCTTGAGCACGCTGGGCGGGATGGCGGCGATGAAGTCGGTCAGATTGTCGCCCAGCAGGGTGACGTGATCGCGCATCGCCGCCTGGGCACCTGCGGAATCGGCGGTCAGAATCGCGTTCAGCACCCGCTCGTGCTCGTCCAGCGTTGCGGTCATCCGGCCGGGCAGGAAGGTGACGTAGCGGCGATAGGGCGACACGCGGTTGCGCAGCGCCAGCGTCTGCTCGGCGATGAATTCGGAATTCGAGGCATCGTAGATCGCCTCGTGGAATTCCCGGTTGACCTCGTAGAAGGCCTCGGGCTCGTCGTCCTGGATCACCCGGACCAGGCGCTCGTGGATGGCCTGAAGGTTGCGGCGCTGGGCGGCATTGGCGCGGCGCGCGGCAAAGCTGGCGCAGAGGCCTTCCAGCTCGGCCATGATCTGGAACATCTCCAGCAGCATCGAAATCGACACGGTGGACACCGTCGCCCCCTGGCGGGAACGCATCTCGATCAGCCCGGCGGCGGCTAGCGCATGCAGGGCCTCGCGCACCGGGGTCCGCGACACGTTGAAGCGCTCGGCCAGTTCCACCTCGTCCAGCCGGTCGCCGGGGCGCAGCTCGCCACGGACGATCTGCTGTTCCAGGCTGCGGCGCAGGCTTTCGGCACGGGTTTCGGTCACCACGGGCACCGTCTTGATCTTCATGACACCATCTTCTTCGGAGCGCGTGCGGATCCGCTCGGGGGAGACGGCGGAGCGCTACCGCCCCGCGGACAATACCGGTTTTATCGTCGCCGTGCACGCAGAACTGCCGGATGAGCATGCGTGCAGCTATCTTCTGCATCAGTCGGGGACGAAATTCCGCGGCCGCGACATCACCTGACGCACCAGCGGTTCGAAATCCGCCAGGGTCAGGGACCGGTAGTCGCGATCGAAGGCCGCCTGATCATAGAGTTCGCAGAATTCGGCGGTGAAGCCGAACAGGCGATGACCCCGGTATTTCTCGCGCGCATCGCGGTCGCGGCCCAGGAAGTGCCAGTAGTAATAGCCCTGGAAGCTGCCGTGATGGCGGACCATCCAGTAGAGATCGTCGGTGACATAGGGGCGCAGCATCGCCGCCCCGGCCTCGGGATGATTGGCGGGTGCAACGGCATCGCCGACATCGTGGAACAGGGCCGCGAAGACATAAAGCTCGTCCCGGCCGTCGCGCAGGGCGCGGGTGGCCGTTTGCAGGGAATGGTCGAGCCGGTCGATCGGGAAGCCCAGATGCGGGGTGGCCAGCCCGGCCAGCAGCCGCAGATACAGATCCGGCGTGGCCTGGCGATGCCGCGCCATGTGGCGCTCCTGGATCTCGTAATCCCGGGCCTGACTGTCGCGGATGCTGCGATAATCCGCCCGCTCGTCGGGCGTGAAGGGCAGCGCCGGGCTGCCGGCGGCGGGCGGTACGTCGACCATGTCGCCATCTCCTGCATGCAGATCTGAACTTTTTGTATCGGGAAGCGCACCGTCTGTCCAGATACGGCCGGCATCTTCCTGCCTTTTTCCTGAGCACATGTGCATCATTGCCTAAATTACAGGCTGATATGGCGTCATATGGCCATTTTTTATGCGATATTCGGCGTTCTTGCATACAAGAATGCCGGGATACGCATTCGTAAAAGCCCCGTCGACAGCGCAGTCTGCCGCCGATTGCCGGCAGGACCGTCACGCCACCGTCATGGTTCGCCGCG
This sequence comes from Tistrella mobilis, assembly GCF_039634785.1. Classification (NCBI taxonomy): domain Bacteria; kingdom Pseudomonadati; phylum Pseudomonadota; class Alphaproteobacteria; order Geminicoccales; family Geminicoccaceae; genus Tistrella; species Tistrella mobilis. The sequence goes on from NZ_JBBIAB010000025.1 coordinate 31,777, forward strand.
TCTGGCACGGCCGTTGCAACGCTCCGGCAGGGTGCCGCAGAGGCAGCACCCGCATGACATGGCATGCAGACAGGTTCCGCAACCCGGACCGCAGGCCCATGGTCGACATCACCGCCGCCACGCCTTCAACGGCCCCCGACGATCGAGGAGACCAGACGACATGGCTTTCGCACCCCTCTTCGCGAAAGGCGCCCGCCGGGCCGCCGTCGCCCTTGCGCTTGCGGCACCGCTGCTGGCGGCCGCGACCCTTGGCGGCGCCCAGGATGCCCGGGCGGCAGAGAAGGCCTCGCTCCGGCTGAAATGGCTGCCCCAGGCGCAGTTCGCCGGCTTCTACGTCGCGAAGGCCAAGGGCTTCTACGAAGCCGAAGGCATCGACCTGACCATCAATCCGGGCGGCCCCAACCTGAATGCCGAGGCGCTGGTCGCCTCGGGCGCCGACACCTTCGGCCTGACGGGCGGCGTGGAAAGCCATCTGGCGGCGGTGGACAAGGGCATGCCCCTGGTCGCGATCGGCGTTTCGCATCAGAAGACGCCCTATGCCTTCGTCACCAAGCCCGACAGCGGCATCAAGACGCTCGCCGACTTCAAGGGGAAGAAGGTCTCCACCTGGTATACCGGCGCGCAATACACGCTGAAGGCGATGCTCGCCACCGGCGGCGTCGGCGAGGGCGATTTCACCCTGATGCCGCAGTCCGTGTCGCTGAACCCGTTCATCGACGGCGAGGTCGATGTCGCGACCGCGACGCTCTACAACGAGCTGAACACGCTGAAGTCGCGCGGCCTGACCGATCTGGTGCTGTTCCAGCCCGATGATTTCGGCATCACCGTGCAGCGCGACACGCTGGTCACCACCACCGACACCGTCAAGGACAAGCCGGCGCTGGTGCAGGGCTTCCTCACCGCCACGCTCAAGGGCTGGAAGTATGCGCTGGAGCACAAGGCCGAGGCGATCGACATCATGATGAAGGCCGATCCCGGCATGGATCGCAAGCATCAGGAAGCGATGATCGAGGCCATCCAGGACGTGATGGTCTATGGCAAGGGCGCCAGCGACGGCCTGCTCGCGATCGATTTCGACAGCCTGCAGAAGCAGCACGACATCCTGCTCGCCAACGGCGTGATGAAGGCTCCGGTCGATCTGAAGGCCGCGTTCGACCCCTCCTTCTGGGACAAGGTCCCGGCCGAAGACAAGAAGCTCTGAGAGCGGAAAGGCGGATGATGCCCCCCTCCTCCACCAGCACCGCGATGGCACCCTCGTCGTCTTCCGTCTCCTCCCCCGCCGCGGCGCCGGCCGTGGCGGGGGAGAAGCCGCCCCTGCTTGAACTGGTCAATCTGTGGAAGCGGTTCGGCGACGGCCCGGCGCAGGTGACCGCGGTCTCGAACGTCAACCTGAAGATCCGTGAAGGCGAGTTCGTCTGCCTGGTCGGGCCATCGGGCTGCGGCAAATCCACCCTGTTCAACATGGTGGGCGGGCTGCTGCCGGCCGATGACGACGGCTCGATCCTGATGCATGGCCGGCCGATGGCCGATGGCGCCCTGCTGGGCAAGGTGTCGTTCATGCCGCAGCGCGATCTTCTGTTCGCCTGGCGCAATGTGGTCGACAACGCCATCCTGGGGCTGGAGGTGGAGGGCACGCCCAAGGCCGCCGCCCGCGCCAGGGCGCTGGAGATGCTGCCGGATTTCGGCCTGAAGGGCTTTGAGAAACACTATCCGCATCAGCTGTCGGGCGGCATGCGCCAGCGGGTGGCGCTGATGCGCACCTTCCTGTTCGAGCGCGACATGATCCTGCTCGACGAACCCTTCGGCGCGCTGGATGCGTTGACCCGGGCGATGATGCAGCGCTGGCTGCTCGACATCTGGGCGCGCTATCGGCGCACGGTGCTGTTCATCACCCACGACATCGACGAAGCGATCTTCCTGGGCGACCGGGTGGTGGTGATGACCGCCCGCCCCGGCACGATCAAATGCGACGAGGTGATCGAGCTGCCGCGCCCGCGCGATGCCGGCATCGTCACCTCGCCCGAATTCATCGACATCAAGCGCCGCCTGCTGGGCGCGATCGAGGAGGAAGCCCGCAAGAGCTTCGTCTCCACGACCGGGGGTGCGGGATGAGCGCCGCCCGGGCATCCGGCGGACCGGCGAGGCAGCTCTGGCAGGCGGTGCGGCTGCCGATCCTGAGCATCGTCATCCTGGCCGTGCTCTGGGAGGGCGTCACCCGGATCTTCGCGGTCCCGGCCTCGTTCTTCCCGCCGTTGTCGGTGGTGCTGGCCGATGCCGCCTCGGTCTGGTCCTATCTGCTGCGCAGCACCGGCCGCACCTTCCTTGAAACCGTGCTGGGCTTCCTGACCGGATCGGCCTTTGGCATCTTCTGCGGCGTGGTCTTCGCCTATTCCCGCAATCTGGAGCGGGCGCTGTTTCCGCTGTTCGTGGTGTCGCAGACCATCCCGGTCATCGCCTTCGGCGCGCTGGTGATCATCTGGTTCGGCAATACCATCCTGTCGAAGGTGATCATCGCCTTCTACGTGACCTTCTTCCCCGTCACCGTGAACACCCATCGCGGCCTGCTGGGCTGCGACCCGCAGAAGGTGGCGCTGATGAAGAGCTTCGGCGCCGGCGAATGGACCATCTTCCGCAAGCTGCGCTTCCCCACCGCCCTGCCGGTGATCGCGGTGGCGCTCAGGCTCGGCATCTCGCTCAGCCTGATCGGCGCGATCGTGGGCGAATGGTTCGGCGACACGGTGGGGCTGGGCGTGATGCTGATCCAGGCGATGTACACCGAAGCCGTGCCGCGGCTCTGGGCGATCATCCTTGCCTGCGGCCTGCTGGGCTCCGCCCTCTATGCCGTGGTCTCCCTGTTCGAAAGGAAGTTCATATGGTGGCGGCAGGATTGAACATCGGCGCGGTTCTGCGCGAGCGGGTCCTGCCGGTGGTCCTGGGCCTGGCGGTCATCGGCGGCATCTGGGAGACCGCCATATGGGCCTTCGACGTGAAGCCCTATGTGCTGCCCTCGCTCACCGCCATCTTCGGCGCCACCATCGACGACCTGCCGATGATGCTGACCGCCCTGCAGGCGACGCTTTATGAAGCGGGCCTCGGCTATGCGCTCGGCACCGCCATCGGGGTGGGGCTGGCCATGCTGATGGTGTTTCTGCCGCCGATCGAGCGCGCGGTCATGCCGGTGGTGGTGGCGATCAATTCAGTGCCGGTGGTGGCCTATACCCCGCTCGCGCTGATCTGGCTGGGTATCGGCCCGGCCTCGAAGATCGCCATGGTGACGCTGGCGGTGGGGTTCGTGATCCTGGTCAACACGCTGCACGGGCTGAAGCGGCCGGAAGAGGCCTCGATCAATCTGATGCGCAGCTTCGGCGCCGGGCCGCTCACCATCATGATGAAGCTGCGGGTGCCGGCGGCCCTGCCCTCGGTTGTGAACGGGCTTCGGGTCGCGGTGGTCCGCGCGGTGCTGATCGCGATCGTGTCTGAAATGCTGGGCGCCTATGCCGGCATCGGCTGGGTGATCTTTCAGGCCACCCAGCAGGTGGATTTCCTGCTGGTCTGGGCCGGCGTGCTCACCGCATCGGTCGCCAGCATGATCCTGTACCTGCTGCTGGTCTGGGTCGACCGCAAGCTGGTCTGGTGGCAGTGATTTCCTGAAAACGAGGACATGATGTCCGTCTCCGACCATCCCGCGACCGAAGACGAGCTGCGCCGTCAGCTGGCCGCCTGCTATCGCCTCGTCGCCCATTTCGGCATGGACGACCTGATCTACAACCACATTTCCGCCCGGGTGCCGGGAAGCGATCACCACTTCCTGATCAACCCCTATGGCATGTTCTTCCGCGAGATCACGGCAAGCTCGCTGCTCAAGATCGATCTTGAGGGCAACAAGCTGTGCAATGGCGCGGGCGAGGTCAACCGGGCCGGGTTCGTGATCCATGCCGCCATCCACCGCGCCCGCGCCGATGCGATCTGCGTGCTGCATCTGCATTCGGACGCGGCAACCGCGGTTTCGGCCCTGCCCGAGGGGCTGCTGCCGGTCAGCCAGTTCGCGATGCATTTCCACAACCGGATCGGCATCCACCCCTATGAAGGCGTGGCGCTGGATCTGGAGGAACAGGACCGGCTGGTGGCCGATATCGGGCCGCACCGGGTGCTGCTACTGCGCAATCACGGCTTCCTGACCGTGGGCCAGACGATCCCCGAGGCCTTCATGCTGGCCTATTACTTCGAACGCGCGGCCCGGATCCAGCTGAAGGCCCAGGCGGCCGCGGCGGCATCCGGCGGCAGCCTGGCCCTGCCGCCGCCCGAGGTCTCGGAAAAGGCCGCCCGCCAGTTCACCGAATTCGCCGGCGACATCAAACGCCCGGGCTTTCGCGAATGGCCGGGCTTCCTGCGCCTGCTCGACGACGTGGCCCCCGGCTACGCCGACTGACGACGACCGACAATTCCCCCACGTCTGCACGGAAGGATCAGTCTCATGGAGATCAAGGAACTCTCGCCCGTGATCGGCGTCGAGATCCTGGGCGTCGACGCCTCGGCGCCGATTTCCGATGCCATGGTCGCGGAGATGCGCGACCTGCTGAACACGCATTCGGTGCTGCTGCTGCGCGGCCAGAACCTGACCGAGGCCCGGCACGTCGCCTTCTCGCGCCATTTCGGCGATCTGCAGATCCACGTGCTGACCCAGTACCTGACGACGGCACATCCCGAAATCTATGTGCTGTCCAACGTCAAGGAAGCCGGCCGCTCGATCGGCAACCACAAGGAGGGCTGGAACTGGCACTCCGACTGGTCCTATCTGGAGATCCCCTGCTTCGGATCCGTGCTCTACGCCCGCGAATGCCCGCCGGAAGGTGCCGATACCCTGTTCTCGTCGATGCATGCCGCCTGGGAGGCGCTCGACCCCGAGATGCAGGCGAAGATCCGCCATCTGAAGGCGGTGCATTCCTATGCCGGCTATTACGACAAGGCCTTCGGCGATCGCGAGCCGCTGACCGATGCCCAGCGCGCCGCCACCCCGGATGTCGTGCACCCGGTGGTGCGCACCCATCCCGAGACCGGCCGGCTGTCGCTCTATGTGGGCGAGGATATCGTGAAGGAGATCCTGGACCTGCCGGCGGACGAGGCGGCCGCCCTGCTCGCCACGCTCAACGCCCATGCGATTTCCGACGAATTCGTCTACCGCCACAAATGGCAGGAAGGCGATCTGCTGATCTGGGACAACCGCTGCACCATGCACAAGGCGACCCCCTATGACGACGTGAAGTACCGGCGGATCATGCACCGGACCACGATCAAGGGGACCGACCGGCCGGTCTGACCGGCCGGGTCCACCCGCCGCAGAAGCTGCGCCGCATGCCGCCCCGTTCGCCCGGACGGGGCGGCATCTGCGTCTCTGCCCATATGTGACAATTGCCTGCATTTTAGGCGTCTGATCATTCAATGAGCGTGCACCATGCTGCACCGCCGTGGCCGACCAGGGTTTTTCGGGTGAGTTTTCCGTGACTTCCGAAATTGGCGCGAAGTTTGCCTTAAGGGGCGGTGGCCGCGTCCGGGCCTGTCCGGCCCGCCGATGAAGACCGACTTTCGACCGCTTCGCAGTCATGCAGTTCCTCGAGGACCAGGGGATAGTAATGAAGCACCTGAAAACCCTACTCGCTGCGGCGCCCGCCCTCGCCTTGTCGGCGCTGCCGGCCTGGGCGCAGGATGCGGCACCCGCAGCCGCAGAGGCGGCCACCGAGGCCGCCGTGACGATGGACAAGGGCGATACCGCCTGGATGATGGTCTCCACCATCCTGGTCCTCTTCATGATCCTGCCGGGTCTGGCACTGTTCTATGGCGGCCTGGTGCGCGCCAAGAACATGCTCTCGGTGCTGATGCAGTGCACCATGATCACCGGCGTGGTGATCATCGTCTGGACGCTCTGGGGCTATTCGATGGCCTTCGGCGATGCCCCCAGCATGTTCTGGGGCGGGCTCGACAAGGCCTTCCTCGCCGGCGTCACCATGGACAGCGTCGCCGCCACCTTCACCGACGGCGTGGTGATCCCGGAATACGTGTTCATCTGCTTCCAGATGACCTTCGCCTGCATCACCCCGGCGCTGATCGTCGGCGCCTTCGCCGAGCGCATGCGCTTCACGGCGGTGGTGCTGTTCGTCATCCTGTGGGTCACCTTCGTCTACTTCCCGATCGCCCACATGGTGTGGGATTCGGACGGCATGCTCTTCGCCTGGGGCGCGCTGGATTTCGCCGGCGGCACGGTCGTGCACATCAATGCCGGCATCGCGGGCCTGGTGGGCTGCATCATGGTCGGCAAGCGCACCGGTCTCGGCCGTGACATGATGGCCCCGCATTCGATGACCCTGACCATGGTCGGTGCTTCGATCCTGTGGGTCGGCTGGTTCGGCTTCAACGCCGGTTCCAACCTGGAAGCCACCGGCGGTGCCGCACTTGCCATGATCAACACCTTCACCGCCACCGCCGGCGCGCTGGTCGCCTGGGTGGTGATCGAAAGCCTCGCCCGCGGCAAGGCCTCGATGCTGGGCGCCGCCTCGGGCATCGTCGCCGGCCTGGTCGCCGTCACCCCGGCCGCCGGCCTGATCGGCCCGGTGGGCGCGATCGTGCTCGGCATCATCGCCTCGGCGATCTGCTACTTCTTCGTGACCGTGGTGAAGAACAAGCTTGGCTATGACGACAGCCTGGACGTGTTCGGCGTGCACGGCATCGGCGGCATCGTCGGCGCGGTCGGCACCGGCGTGTTCACCAGCGCGTCGCTCGGCGGCATCGGCTATGCCGACGGCGTGACCATGGCCGACCAGGTCTGGACCCAGATCCTGGCCGTGCTGGTCACCATCGCCTGGTCGGGCATCGGCAGCCTGATCCTCTACAAGATCGTCGATCTGATCGTCGGCCTGCGGGTCAGCAAGGAATCCGAGACCGAGGGCCTGGACCTGTCCAGCCATGGCGAGGCCGCCTACCACAACTGATCCCGCCGCCCCGCCAGGGGCTGGTCAGTACAACCGGAACCCCCGCCATCCATCGGATGGCGGGGGTTTTCGTCAGGGCCGCAGCATCACCTTCACGCAGCCATCGGCCTTGTCGCGGAAGGTGGCGTAGAGATCGGGCCCGGCATCCAGCCCAGCCTGATGGGTGACGACGAAAGAGGGATCGAAGCGGCCCGAGGTGATCAGCTCCATCAGCCGCGGCAGATAGCGCTGCACCGGCGTCTGGGCCATGCGGAAGGTCAGGCCGCGATTGATCGCCGAGCCCATCGGGATCTTGTCGAGCAGCCCGCCATAGACGCCCACGATCGAGACCGTGCCGAAATTGCGGCAGCACTGGATCGCCTGACGCAGCACATGCGGCCGGTCGGTGCCCATGAAGGCTGCGACCTTCACCCGGTCGATCACGGCATCAAGCCCGCTTCTGGTCTCGGGCTCGGTGCCGACCGCGTCGATACAGGCATCGGCGCCGCGGCCGCGGGTCAGTTCCTGAACCCGGTCGTAGATGTCCTCGGCCATGAAGTCGAGCGTCAGCGCCCCGGCGGCCTGCGCCATGGCCAGACGCTCGGGCACGGTGTCGATGGCGATCACCCGGCCGGCCCCCAGCAGAAAGGCGCTGCGGATCGCCATCTGCCCGACCGGCCCGCAGCCCCAGACGGCAATGGTGTCGTCGGGCTGGATGTCGCAGAACTCGGCCGCCATATAACCGGTGGGGAAGATGTCCGACAGGAACAGCGCCTGTTCATCGGGCATGCTGTCCGGCACCCGGATCGGCCCGATATCGGCATAGGGCACGCGCAGATATTCCGCCTGCCCCCCGGCATAGCCGCCCAGCAGGTGGGAGTAGCCGAACAGCCCCGCCGGGGACTGCCCCCAGAGCTTCTTCGCATCGGCCGCATTGGGGTTGGAGCGCTCGCAGCCCGAGAAGAAACCCCGCCGGCAGAAGAAGCATTCGCCGCAGGAGATGGTGAACGGCACCACCACCCGATCGCCGACCGACAGCGCCTGATTGTCGCGCCCGACCTCTACCACCTCGCCCATCGCTTCATGCCCCAGCACGTCGCCATGATGCATCGACGGCATCACCCCGTCGAAGAGATGCAGGTCCGATCCGCAGATCGCGCAGGAGCTGACGCGGATGATCGCGTCCCGGCCGTGTTCGATGGCGGGATCGGGAACGGTTTCGCAGCGGATATCGCCCTTGCCGTGCCAGGTGAGCGCCTTCATCTCGACCTCGTTTCGCGTTGAACGAGGGGCGCGGCCGACCCGCGCCCCGTTGGACGACAACGACGCGCCGGACCGGCTGTTCCCGGGCCGCCCCTGCCGGGCGATACCGCAGATGCGAAAGCCGTTGACAGCGCCCACGCCACGGCCTGGAGTGGAGCATGCCCCCGCGAGATCGCCCCATCCGCTCCCGACATCATCCGGACGCCGATGCCCAATCTGCTCTCACCCCTGCCGCCCCGCTCGATCGACGAGGCCTTCACCGAGATCCTGACCCGCCCCGGCATCCGCATCGAGCGGATCGTGTCGTGGGGCCAGGCCACGCCCGAGGGGGAGTGGTACGATCAGGGCTGGGATGAATGGGTGCTGCTGCTGACCGGATCGGCCGGGCTGCTGATCGAGGGCCAGGGCGAAACCGTGCTCGGCCCGGGCGACCATGTGATGCTGCCCGCCCGGCTGCGCCACCGGGTCAGCTGGACCGACGATCACCAGCCGACGGTGTGGCTGGCGGTGCATCTGGGCACCGAGATGGCGGGCAGCGAGGGGGCGGGGTAAGGTTCAGCCGACGCTGCGACCAAGGAGGACATCATGCCGACCCCTGCCGCCCCCCATCCGCTTGCCCGCATTCTGCTCGCCACCGATCTCAGCGCCCGCAGCGATCGGGCGCTCGACCGGGCGGTGGCGCTGGCCCGCGAGACCGGGGCGGCGCTGACGGTGCTGCATGTGAGCGAGGCCGACGCTGCCGAAGAGATCGACACCGAAGACCGGCTGCGACAGGCCGAAGCCCGGCTGCTGGCCGATCTGCCGGCGGCCGTGCTGGCGGAGATCGGCGCCCCGTCCGGCCCCGTCACCATCCGCACCCGGGTGGCGGATGGCGACCCGGCGGCGGTGATCCGCCGGATCGCCGAAGACGACGGCTTCGATCTGATCGTCACCGGCCTTGCCCGCAGCGAGCCCCTGGGCCGGCTGCTGCTGGGCGATACGGTGGACCGGCTGCTGCGCCGATCGGCCGTGCCGGTGCTGGTGGTGCGGCGGCGGGCGACCGGCCCCTATCGCCGGATGCTGATCGCCACCGATCTTTCGGCCCCTGCCCGCCGGGCGGCCGAGGCGGCGCTGACCCTGCTGCCCGAGGTGCCGGCCACGGTGATCCACGCCTTCGAAACCCCGTTTCAGAAGATCTCGACCGATCCGGCCGTTCAGATCCGCGCGCATGGCGATACCGCGGCACGCCGGCTGACGGATGAAATCGACGCGCTGGCGGTGCCGACCGCCCGGCTCGACGGGCTGACGCGCATCGTGCTGCCCGGGCCGGCAGACGATGCGGTGGCGACTGAACTGGCCCGCGACCATGCCGATCTGGTGGTGCTGGGCACCCGCGGCCAGGGCGTGGTGGCCGAGGCGGTGCTGGGCAGCATGGCCAAACGCATCCTGGCGAGGGTGGAGCCCGACGTTCTGGTCGTGCCGCGCGGCCACTGATCGGCAGCTGCCGTCAAGCGGCGGCGTGGCGCATGTAAACCGCCATTTGCAGAGCAGAATTCGCGACATGAAACGCGGTATGTGACCTTCACTTCATATGGTTAAAAATCAGGAAATCCGGGGCGTAAAGCATCATCTGGCGCACAGCTTAACAGCCGTTGTGTGACGATCGGGGTTTACTGTTGCGTGATGCAAAGCTTTGGTGAAGGATGATGAGGCACGGGCCTGACCAGGCCCGTGTTGACCCCTGTCCGACATATCCTTCCCGGGACGTCCTTACGATGATGCAGCGCGGCTCCACCGCCCGTCTGGTTCTTCTTGCCGCCACGCTTGCGGCGACCCTCGGCCTGGCGGGCACCGCCGGCGCGGTGGCGCAGAGCGCGCCCGCCGCAAAGCCGGCCGATGCCCCCGCCCCCGCCGAACCGCAGAAGGTGGACGGCTCGGCCCCGGCCTGGACGGTGACCTGCGTGTCGCGCGGGCGCGCCGCCGCGGCCGACTGCACCATGGAGCAGCGGCTGTTCAACAGCGATAACGGCCAGCTGATGTCGGTGGCGGTGGTCAGCGTGCCGGGCGAAAGCCGCAAGCCCGAGCTGGTGCTGCAGCTGCCGACCGGCCTGACCCTGACCGAGCCCGTGACCCTGGCGGTGGATGACGGCACGCCGGTGCCGGTGACCGTGCGGTCCTGCGACGGCCGCGGCTGCTTCGCGGCCCTGCCGCTCAGCGGCGATCTTCTGAAAGCGATGCGCGCCGGCAAGGTGATGTCGGTCCGTGCCGTCGCCGGCAACGGCGCCGTGCTGACCTTCCCCCATATGCTGATCGATTTCACCGCCGCCTTCGACGCGGTGAAGTGAGTTCAGAGGCCCGCCCCGTGCGGCCGGGCAATTGCGGACGACAGACCTGAACGGCGGCGGCGCAGACCGCCGGGCCGACGACACGAGAGGCAAGACCGATGGCGAAGTCGGGTTCCTTCCTGAATTGCGGGAACATGACGGCCATCGGGGCCCTCCTCGGTCTCGGCGTCACGGGATGCCTGATCACAGGAGCCATGATCACGGTCGGGCCGGCATTTGCCGGCAATGCCGAGGTCTCGACCGGGCCGGCCTATTATTATGTCAACCAGCAGCCCTCGCCCGGCACCGGATCCAAGGGATCGAACGCCAGCTTCAACGGCTTCAGCTGCGACAAGCCCGATAGTGGCGGCCAGGGCCCGACCGGCACCGCCGTGACCGCGACCGTCACGCCCGGCATCTCCACCACCACCGCCTATGGCGGCACGCTGGTGGTCGCCGGCAGCACCGGCGGTACCGGTGGCACGGGTGGTTCCGACAAGACCGGCGTCTGCGGCAATGGCCGCGGCGGCGGCACCGGCGGCACGGGCGGTGCCGTCACCGTCACGCTGAACGGCGCCAGCAGCGACGTCTATCCCATCGCCAACACCACCATCGTCGCCTACAGCCAGGGCGGGACCGGCGGCACCGGCGGCAACACCAACGATCCCGGCGCCCATGGCGGCGATGGCGGGTCGGGCGGTGCCGGCGGCACGGTCACCGTCACCAACAACATGGCGCTCAACATCCAGGGCGGTTCGTCGTCGCTGGGGATCGTGGCCCAAAGCGCCGGCGGCCAGGGCGGCGACGGTGGCAACAACAATGGCGGCCTCTGGGGCAATGGCGGCGACGGCGTGCCCGGCGGTGCCGGCGGCAACGTCACCATCACCAACAATGCCGCGATCACCACCGCGGCCGGCACCCCGCTCGCCGCCCAGTCGATCGGCGGTTTCGGCGGCGATGGCGGCAGCAGCAACGGCACCTTCGGCGGCTATAGCGGCGGCGGCGGCTATGGCGGCAATGCCGGGCTGGTCACGATCAACAATATCGGCGTGCTGACGGTCGGCACGGCCGCGAACCCCTCGGCCGCGGCCGGTGCGACCGCGATCTATGCCCAGTCCGTCGGCGGCGGCGGCGGCAATGCCGGTGTCGCGGCCGGGCTGGTGGCGCTGGGTGCCGATGGCGGCAAGGCCGGATCGGGCAGCCTGGTCACGGTCAACAATTCCAGCACCATCACCGCCTATGGCCCATCCTCGGTGGGCATCTTCGCCCAATCGGTGGGCGGCGCCGGCGGCAGCGGCGGCATGGCCTTCTCGGCTTCAGGCAGCAGTGCTTCGGTCGCGGTCGGCGGGTCGGGCGGCGATGGCGGATCGGGCGGGTCGGTGGCGGTGAACAACACCGCCGATATCTGCACCGGCAATGGCTGCATCCCCTCGCTCGCCACCACCCCCGTCACCACCGACTCGGCCGGCGGCGCGGTCGGCGTGCTGGCGCAGTCGGTGGGCGGCGGCGGCGGTGTCGGCGGCATGGGTCTCTCGGGCTCAGGCTCGGGCCTCGCCTTCGCGGTCGGCGGCTCGGGCGGCGGCGGCGGCAATGCCGGCTCGGTCGCCGTGCTCAGCACCGGTTCGATCACGACGGTCGAGGTGAACTCGGCCGGTATCCTCGCCCAGTCGGTGGGCGGCGGCGGCGGTGTCGGCGGCGGTGCGGTCGCGCTCTCGGCCAGTTCCGGACAGAGCGCCTCGCTCTCCCATGGCGGATCGGGCGGCAGCGGCGGTTCGGCCGGGTCGGTCGCGGTCAACTGCAACAGCTTCAGCGGCGATTCCTCCGCCGCCGGCGCCTGCAGCGGCCAGGGCCGGCTGGGCGGGTTGACCACGGGCAAGACCATCTCGACCGTCGGCGACGGCTCGTCGGCCATTGCCGGCCAGTCGATCGGCGGTGGCGGCGGCTCCGGCGGCTATGCGGTCTCGCTGGCCGCCGGCTTCCAGGGCAGTTTCGCGCTGTCTTACGGCGGCAAGGGCGGCAAGGGCGGCAATGGCGGCCAGGTCTATGTCAGCCCCAACGGCATCACGCTGACCACCACCGGCGTCGGCGCCTCGGCCCTGGTCGGCCAGTCGATCGGCGGCGGCGGCGGTGGCGGCGGCTCGACGGTCGATGCCAGCCTGGCGGTCGCGAACAGTGCCCTCAGCTTCGGCGTCGGCGGATCGGGCGGCGCCGCGGGTGCCGGCAGCACGGTGATCGTCGAGAACACCGGCAGCGTCATCACCACCTCGGGCGACAGCTCGCACGGCATTCTGGCCCAGTCCATCGGCGGCGGCGGCGGCTCCGGCGGCTCGGCGCTGGGGCTTTCGGCCAGCCCGCAGCTGGCGGTGTCGCTGGGTGTCGGCGGGTCGGGCGGCGCCGGCGGTGCCGCGGGCGCGGTCACCGCCCACAATTATGCCGCCAACAGCAGCCAGACCGCTGCGATCACCACCTATGGCTATGGCGCCAGCGCCATTCTGGCGCAGTCGATCGGCGGTGGCGGCGGCAATGGCGGCTACACCACCTCGGGCGCGCTCAGCTATTCCAGCGGCGCTTCGGCCGCGATCGGCGGTGCCGGCGGCAGCGGCAATAATGGCGGCACGGTCCAGGTGGTCAACACCGGGCTGATCAACACCTATGGCGGCGGTGCCGCGGCGATCGCCGCCCAGTCGATCGGCGGCGGCGGCGGTTCGGGCGGCTATGCGGTCGCAGGTTCGATCAGCGGCTCGGTTTCGGCCAATATCGGCGCCGGCGGCAGCGGCGCCTCGGGCGGTGCCGGCGGTGCGGTGACCCTGGTCAATCAGGCCGCCGTGACGGTTTCGGCCGCCAGCACCGGCAACGCCCCTGCCCTTCTGGCGCAGTCGATCGGCGGCGGCGGCGGCTCGGGTGGCTTCTCAGGCGCCGCCGGTCTCAGCTCGAACGGCACCGCCAGCATGGCGGTGGGCGGCGGCGGCGGCAATGGCGGCACCGGCGGCACGGTCACCGTCGACAATTATTCGGCCCTCACCGTCACCGGGCCGCTCTCGCCCGGCGTGGTCGCCCAGTCGATGGGCGGCAATGGCGGCTCGGGCGGTTTCGCCATCGCCGGCTCCTTCGGCGAAAGCGGCGCGGTCTCGGCCGCGATCGGCGGCGGCGGCGGCAAGGGCGGCCGCGCCAGCCAGGTGACCGTCACCATCCAGGGCGGCGGGCGCGTCTCGACCACCGGCCATCAGTCTGCCGGCGTTCTGGCCCAGTCGATCGGCGGTGCCGGCGGCAATGGCGGCTGGGACATCGCCGGCAGCCTGGGCGGGCTGGGTTCGGCCGGCGTCAGCCTGGGCGGCAGCGGCGGCGGCGGCGGTGCCGCGGGCGGCGTGACCATTGCCACCTACGACACCATCACCACCACCGGCCTTCTGTCGCACGGCATCGTGGCACAGTCGATCGGCGGCAGCGGCGGCCTCGGCGGCTTCAGCGCCGGTGCGGCGGGATCGACCATCGCGGCCCCGGCCGTCGCGGTCGGCGGCTATGGCGGCAGCGGCGGCACCGGCGGCACGGTTACGGTCAACACCTATACCGGCATCTCGACCGCAGGCGATCTTGCCACGGCAATCATCGCCCAGTCGATCGGCGGCACCGGCGGCAGCGGTGGCGCCGCCTATTCCGGCTCGGTGTCGACCGGCAACCCGGCCTCGAAGATCTCGGTCGGTGCGGCCGGCGCCACCGGCGGCAGCGGCGGATCGGGCCAGAATGGCGGCGCGGTCTCGGTGACGGTCGCCAACAACCTGGTCACCAGCGGGTTCGACGCCTATGGCATCATCGCCCAGTCTATCGGCGGCGGCGGCGGCAATGGCGGCAATGCCTCGGCCTTCGCGGCCTCGGCCTCGGGCGGCGGCGAGAAGTCGGAAAGCGGTTCGGCCTCGGTCGCGATCGGCGGGTCGGGTGCGGCCGGCGGCAATGCCGGCGCGGTCGCGGTCACGCTCTCCGGCAGCATCCAGACCGGCATGGCCGGTGTCGCGCCGGGCAATCCGGGCGCCGGTGACCGCTCGGTCGCCATCCTGGCCCAGTCGGTGGGCGGCAGCGGCGGCAATGGCGGATCGGCCTATGCCAATGCGATTTCAGGCACGGGCGCCATTTCGGTCGCGGTCGGCGGCGGCGGCGGCACGGGCGGCACCGGCGGCAAGGTCACGGTCTGCGGCAATGTCAGCTCGGGCAGCTGCAGCAATCCCTGGGGTGGCGTCACCGCCACCGGCGGCAGCATTCTGACCTATGGCAACCACGCAAGCGCCATCTACGCCCAGTCGGTGGGCGGTGGCGGCGGCCGCGGCGGCTATTCGGAAAGCAGTGCGTCCAGCAACAAATACGCCGCCTCGCTGGCGGTGGGCGGCTTCGGCGGCGGCGGCGGCAATGCCGATGCGGTGACGGTGGTCGCCGGCGGCACGCTCGCCACCACCGGTGCCGGGTCGACGGCGATCTTCGCCCAGTCGGTCGGCGGCGGCGGCGGCGATGGCGGCACGGCCACCGCTTCGGCCACCGGCCAGCAGGGCGGCGCACTGGATGGCGGTGTCGCGGCCTATACCGGCACCGGCTTCGCCCAGCAGACCAATACCGGTGCGGCGGTCGCGACCGCCGCCCAGTTCTCGCAGAGCGGCCCGGCCGCTTCGACCGACGAGGAAGCCGATAACGGCGTCGGCGCCTCGCTCGCCATCGGCGGCGCCGGCGGCAAGGCCGGCAATGGCGGCGCCGTGCTGGTCAGCAGCGTCGCCACCGTCACCACCTCGGGCATGCTGTCGAACGGCATCACCGCGCAGTCGGTGGGCGGTGGCGGCGGCAATGGCGGCTCGGCCACCACCAATGCGGCCGGCGGCAATTATGCCGGCTCCATCAGCCTGGGCGGCACCGGTGGTGGCGGCGGCGCCGGGTCGACCGCAACGGTCGTGAACACCGGCAGCATCACCACCAGCGGCCTGCAATCGGCGGCGATCTTCGCCCAGTCGGTCGGCGGCGGCGGCGGCAATGGCGGGGCGGCCTCCAGCACGGTCGAAAGCGGCGGTTCGGGCGCGCTCTCCTTCGGCCTCGGCGGATCGGGCGGCGGCGGCGGTGCGGCCAATCTGGTCACCGTGCTGAATTTCGGCACGCTCAGGACCACGGGCATCAATTCGGCCGGCATCTTCGCCCAGTCGGTGGGCGGCGGCGGCGGCAATGGCGGCGGCGCCACCACGGCGGCCACCGCGGCCCCGGCCTCGGACGACGACGAGGAAGACGGCTCGACCAGCGCCTCCACCGGCTCCGTGCCGACCTCGGGTTCCGGTCAGTCGAACAGCAGCCACAATTCGGCCTCGGCCGGCAAGACCGGCTCCACCTCTCAGGGCAGCCAGGCGGGCGCCGATGGCGGCTATGCCGCCGGCCTCGCGATCGGCGGCTCGGGCGGCGGCGGTGCGGCCGGCGGCGGCATCGTGGTCACCAACTCGGCCAGCATCACCACCGGCACCTCCGACGGCAAGGGCGGGCTCAATTCGCAGGCGATCTTCGCCCAGTCGGTCGGCGGCGGTGGCGGCAATGGCGGTTCGGCCAGTTCCAACGCCGATGCCGGCAAGGCCAGCGTCGCGCTTTCGATGGGCGGTACCGGCGGCGGCGCCGGCGCGGGCGGTGCGGTGAATGTCGGCCTCGGCGGCGGCACGCTCACCACCTATGGCGCCAATGCGGCGGCGGTCTATGCCCAGTCGGTGGGCGGCGGCGGCGGCAATGGCGGCTCGTCCAGCTCCACCACCGGCTCGGGCGGCTCGGCCTCGGTGGCGCTCGGCCTCGGCGGCTCGGGTGCCGGGGGCGGCGCCGGCGGCAGCGTGAATGTCTGCGGCAGCATTTCGAACAACATCTGCAACGGCGATCAGGCGCGCCCCACCTCCATCACCACCTGGGGCGATCTCTCCTACGGCATCTATGTCCAGTCGGTGGGCGGCGGCGGCGGCAATGGCGGCGCGGTCACCACCTCGGCCACCGCCGGCCAGGCGGATGACAGCGAACCCGGCGCCAGTGTCTCCAGCGGCTCCACCGGGACCTCTGCCTCCACCTCCAAGGGTGTGGCGATGTCGGCCGGCCTCGGCGGCTCGGGCGGCGGCGGCGGGTCCGGCGGCACGGTTTCGGTGAACAGCGCCACGACCATCCAGACCGCGGGCGCCCATGCAACCGCGATCTACGCCCAGTCGGTGGGCGGCGGCGGCGGCACCGGCGCCTCGGCCACCACCAATGCCAATAGCGGCGCCTATGCCACCAGCTTCGCGCTCGGCGGATCCGGCGGCAATGGCGGGGCCGGCGGCGCCGTCTATGTCGTGAATGACGGCACGCTCGCCACCTACGGCTTCCTCTCGCACGGCATCTTCGCCCAGTCGGTCGGCGGCGGCGGCGGCGATGCCGGCGGCGCATCCTCGACCTCCGCCCAGGGGGGTGAAGCCTCGCTCGCCATGGCCCTCGGCGGATCGGGCGGCGGCGGCCAGAACGGCCAGGGCGTCACGGTCACCAGCCGCGGCGTGATCACCACGGCGGCCGGCGCCGCGCATGCGATCGTCGCCCAGTCTGTTGGCGGCGGCGGCGGCCTCGGCGGCTCGGCACAGTCCAGCGCGTCGGGCGGCAAGATTTCGGCGCCGGTCACCCTCGGCGGCGGCGGCGGCATTTCCGGGTCGGGCGGAACCGTCAGCGTTTACATCACCCGCGACATCACCGCCTCGGGCATCGGCAGCGGCGCGGTCATCGCCCAGTCGATCGGCGGCGGCGGCGGCATTTCCGACATCATCGACATCACCAGCGCCACCCGCGCCTCGGCTTCGGCCAGCCTGACGCTCGGTTCGTCGTCGAGCAATGCCGGCGACGGCGGCAAGATCCTGGTCAGCACCGGCGGCGGCACCTCGGCGCTGATCCAGACCGGCGGCGACAATGCCAGCGCGCTGGTCGTGCAGTCGATCGGCGGTGGCGGCGGCATCGCAACCTTCAGCGCCGGCAAGATTTCGGGCGCGGTTTCGCCCACCTTCACCCTCGGCGCCAGCCGGGGCGGCGGCAGCGGCGGCACCAGTGCGGCCGATGCGGTGATGCTGACCCTGGGCGACAGCGGCGGCACCACCTCGATCGAAACCTGGGGCCGCAATTCGATGGGTGTCGCGGTCCAGTCGATCGGCAGCGGCGGCGGCATCGCCGGCTTTGCGACCACCTCGGCCGGCAGCACCACCGCCACGGCGCAGCTCGGCCAGTCGGGCGGCGGCGGCAATGGCCGCGCGGTTACGCTGTCGGGAACGGCCAGCATCATCACCCATGCCGACAATGCAATCGGCGCGGTGGTCCAGTCCGTCGCCGGCGGCGGCGGTGTCGCCCTCGCCGCGGCCGGCCCCGGGGCCATCTTCTCGGGCAGCACGCGGCTCGGCGCCACCGGTGGCGGCACGGGTGACGGCGGCACGGTGAACGTCAACCTGACCGGCGGACGGATCGTCACCAACGGCTTCAACGCCCATGGTCTGGTCGTCCAGTCGATCGCGGGCGGCGGCGGCCTTTCCGGTATCCGCACCACCAGCCTCACGCTCGGCGGCGTGGTGGCCGGCTATGGCAACACGGTCACGGTCGCCAGTTCGTCGGCCATCACCACCTATGGTACCTCCGCCTCGGGCATCATCGCGCAGTCGATCGGCGGCGGCGGCGGTATCGGCACCAGCGACGGCCAGGTCAGCTTCGCCAGCGCGCCCAGCGGATCGAATTCCCGCCAGGTCCTGGTCACCACCACCGGGGCCGGCGCGGTCCAGACACAAGGGGCCACCTCTTTCGGCATCCTGGCGCAGTCGATCGGCGGTGGCGGCGGCGCGGTCTTCGGGCCGAACCGGCTGTTCGGCGCAACCTTCGGCGCCTCTGTCGCCTATGCCGAGAGTATCGGCGTCGATGTCGGCGCCAATGTCATCACGACGGGTATGGCCTCGGTCGCCGTGCTCGGCCAGTCGATCGGCGGCGGCGGCGGCGTGGTCGCCTCCACCGCGGCGGATGCGGGTTTCACCTCTTACGGCACCGGCCTGAACGGCGCCAATGCCAGCGGGCTGAACGCAGGCACCGTCGCCATCACCACCCGCAACCAGACCATCGCCACCGCCGGCGCCAATGCCGCGGCGGTGGTGGGCCAGGCGGTGGGCGCAGGCGGCGCCTTCTTCACCCAGGCCAATACCGCAAGCCAGGGCTCGGTCGGCATCACCGCCTGGCTCGGCACCGTCAATGGCAGCGGCAATGGCGGCGCCGACGTGGCCGACGCGATCAAGATCGCGCTGGGTGCAGGCGGCACCACCACCATCGACACCTCGGGCGCCAACGCCTTCGGCGCGGTCGCCCAGGCGGTCGGCGGCGGCGGCGGCATCATCGCGATGTCCAACCAGGCGACCGGCGGCACCATCAACGGCGCCAATCTGGGCCAGCGCGGCGGCAGCGGCAGCGGTATGGCCACCACCCTGACCGGCACCGCGAATATCGTGACCCGCGGCACCAATGCGCTGGGTGCGGTTGCCCAGTCGGTCAGCAATGGCGGCGGCATCGTCGTGGTCTCGGGCCAGGCGGGGGCGGCCTTCACCGGCAATGTCCGGCTGGGCGCCATCGGCGGCAGCGGCAGCAACGGCCGGACGGTCACCGTGAACCTGACCAATGGCAGCATCGCCACCGGCGGTGCCTATGCCCATGGTCTGGTGGCCCAGTCCATCGCCGGCGGCGGCGGCATTTCCGGCGTGCTCACCAACGACGTGACGCTGGGCGGCGTGGTCGCCGGCAATGGCGGCGCCGTCAGCGTCGCAAGCTCAGCGGCGGTCACCACCTACGGCACGGCGGCAGCCGGCATCGTCGCCCAGTCGATCGGCGGCGGTGGCGGGCTCGCCATCGGCACCGGCGCCGTCACCTTCGCCAATACGCCCAGCGGGTCGAATGCCAGCCAGGTGACCGTCACCACTTCCGGCGGTGGCGCGGTTCAAACCCAGGGCGCCACCTCTTTCGGCATTCTGGCGCAGTCGGTGGGCGGCGGCGGCGGCGCGATCTTCGGGCCGACGGCCCTTCTCAGCACCAATCTCGGGACCGGCATCGGCTATGCCGGCAATATCGGCATCGATGCCGGCGCGAACGTCGTCACCTCGGGCACGGGTTCGGTCGCCATCCTGGTTCAGTCGATCGGCGGCGGCGGCGGCGTGATCGCCTCCACCACCTCGAATGCCGGCTTCGTCAATTACGGGACGGGGCTGAACAGCGCCGGCAACGGCAATCTGAACGCCGGCACCGTCGCCGTCACCACCCGCAACCACACCATCGCGACCTCGGGCGCCAATGCCGCAGCCGTGGTGGGCCAGGCCGTGGGTGCCAGCGGCGTGTTCTTCACCCAGGCGAACAGCGCCAGCCAGGGCGCGGTCAACGTCACCGGCTATCTGGGCACCGTCAGTGCGGGCGGCAATGGCGGCGCGGATGTCGCCGACGCGATCAAGGTCACGCTCGGCGCCGGCGGTCTCACCACCATCGACACCTCGGGCGCCAATGCCTTCGGCGCGATCGCCCAGTCGGTGGGCGGCGGTGGCGGCATCGTCGCGATTGCCACCCAGGCGACCGGCGGCACGGTCAAGGGCGCCATTCTGGGCCAGCGCGGCGGCAGCGGCACGGGCCTTGCCACCACGCTGACCGGCACCGCGAATATCGTGACCCGCGGCACCAATGCGCTGGGCGCGGTCGCCCAGTCGATCAGCACCGGCGGCGGCATCTTCGTGGTGTCGGGCCAGTCGGGGGCGACCTTCACCGGCAATGTCCGGCTGGGCGCCACCGGCGGCAGCGGCAGCGATACCCGTGCGGTGAATGTCAACCTGTCGGGCGGCAGCATCGCCACCGGCGGCGCCTATGCCCATGGTCTGGTGGCCCAGTCCATCGCCGGCGGCGGCGGCATTTCCGGCGTGCTCACCAACGACGTGACGCTGGGCGGCGTGCTGGCCGGCAAGGGCGGCACGGTCGCCGTCTCCAGTTCGGCAGCCGTCACCACCTATGGCACGGCGGCGGCCGGCATCGTCGCCCAGTCGATCGGCGGCGGTGGCGGGCTTGCCATCGGCACCGGCGCCGTCACCTTCGCCAATACGCCCAGCGGGTCGAATGCCGGCCAGGTGACCGTCACCACCTCCGGCGGCGGCGCGGTTCAAACCCAGGGCGCCACCTCTTTCGGCATTCTGGCGCAGTCGGTCGGCGGCGGCGGCGGCGCGATCTTCGGGCCGACGTCTCTCCTCAGCACCAATCTCGGCACCGGCATCGGCTATGCCGGCAATATCGCGGTCGATGCGGGCGCGAACGTCGTCACCTCGGGCGCGGGCTCGGTCGCCATCCTGGGTCAGTCGATCGGCGGCGGCGGCGGCGTGATCGCCTCCACCACCGCGAATGACGGCTTCGTCAATTACGGGACGGGCCTGAACAGCGCCGGTAACGGCAATCTGAACGCCGGCACCGTCGCCGTCACCACCCGCAACCAGACCATCGCGACCTCGGGCGTGAACGCCGCAGCCGTGGTCGGCCAGTCGGTGGGCGCCGGCGGCGTGTACTTCACCCAGGCCAATACCGTCAGCCAGGGCACGATCAACGTCAGCGGCTATCTGGGCACGGTCAGTGCGGGCGGCAATGGCGGCGCCAATGTCGCCGATGCGATCAAGGTGACGCTGGGTGCAGGGGGTGTGACCACCATCGACACCTCGGGCGCCAATGCCTTCGGCGCGGTCGCACAGTCGGTGGGCGGCGGCGGCGGCATCGTCGCCATCTCCACCCGCGCCAGTTATGGCAACGCCAAGGGGGTGCAGCTCGGCCAGCGCGGTGGCAACGGCATGGGCATGGCGACCACGGTGACGGGTGCCGCCAGCATCGTCACCCGCGGCAACAACGCCTTCGGCATCGTCGCGCAGTCGGTCAGCAATGGCGGCGGCATCCTGGCCGTGGCGACCCCCGGGCTGGAGTTCTTCACCGGCACGGCAATCCTCGGCGCCCGCGGCGGCAGCGGCAACAATGCCGGCAATGCCACCGTCAACCTCTCGGGCGGCGGCGGCATCACCACCACCGGCGTGTTTGCCCATGGCATCGTCGCCCAGTCGATCGCGGGCGGCGGCGGCATCTCGACGCTGAACACCGATACGGTGCAGATGGGCGGCGGCACGGCCGGCATCGCCGGGGTCGCCAGCGTCACGGCGCTGGCACCGGTTGCGACGTCCGGCATCGGCGCCAGCGCCATCGTCGCCCAGTCGATCGGCGGCGGCGGCGGCCTGGCGCTCACCAGCTACAATGCCCAGTTCATCAGCACCACCGGCGGCAGCGATGCCAGCACGGTGGGGGTCACCACCACCGGCAATGGCTGGCTGCAGACCACCGGCAATCTGGGCTTCGGCATCCTGGCCCAGTCGATCGGCGGCGGCGGCGGTGCCTTCATCGCCCCCAATCACGGCGTCATCGCCAGCTTCGGCGCCTCGGCCGCCTATGCGGGCGGGGTCTATGTCGATGCCGGGGCGAATGTGGTGACCACCGGCCAGGGCTCCACCGCCATTCTCGCCCAGTCGGTGGGCGGCGGCGGCGGCGTCATCGCCTCCAGCTTCGCCGATGCCGCCTATACCAGCTATGTCGCCAATGTCTATGGCAGCAGCGGCGGCAGTGACTATGGCAACAATGTCGCCGTCACCACCCATGGCCAGACCATCGCAACCTCGGGCGCCAATGGCGCGGCGGTGATCGCCCAGTCGGTGGGCGGCAGCGGCGTGTATTACGCCCAGACCAACACCGCCGCCCAGGGCAGCATCCATGCCACCTTCAACCTGGGCAGCGGGGTCGGCAGCGGCAATGGCGGCGTCAGCCAGACCGATTCGGTCAAGGTGACGCTGGGCAGCGGCGGCGCCACCACCATCGACACCTCGGGCGCCAATGCCTTCGGCGTGGTCGCACAGTCGGTGGGGGCCGGCGGCGGCATCTATGCCATCGCCACCCAGTCGACCGGCGGGTCGATCGACAGCAGCCGGCTCGGCGCCCGTGGCGGCGGCGGTGTCGGCCTCGCCGCCACCGTCACCGGGGCGGCGAACATCACCACCCGCGGCACCAATGCGCTGGGCGTGGTCGCGCAGTCGATCAGCGGCGGCGGCGGCATCGCCGTGGTCGCCGGCCAGTCGGGCAGCACGGGCTATTCGGGGCCGGTGACGCTCGGCACCTATACCGGCGGCGGCGGCAATGGCGGGGTGGTCAATGTCAACCTCTCCGGCGGCAGCATCACCACCGGCGGCGTCTTCGCCCCGGGCCTGGTGGCGCAGTCGATCGCCGGTGGCGGCGGCATTTCGGGCGTTCACAGCAGCGGTGTCTATCTGGGCGGCTATGTTGCCGGCAACGGCAACACGGTCACCGTCAGCAGCGGTGCCGCCATCGGCACGATCGGCAATGCCTCGGCCGGCATCGTCGCCCAGTCGATCGGCGGCGGCGGCGGTCTCGCCCTCGCCAATGGCGGCAATGCCGTCATCCTGAACGCGCCCAGCGGCTCCAACGCCTCGCAGGTGAGGGTCACCACCACCGGCAGCGGATCGGTCCAGACTCAAGGGGCCACGGCCTTCGGCATTCTGGCGCAGTCGATCGGCGGTGCCGGCGGCGCGGTGTTCAGCCCGGTGAACCAGGCCACGGCCGGCTTCGGCGCCGGCATCGCCTATGGCGGCAGCATCGTCATCGACACGGCGGCGAATGTCGTCACTTCGGGCGCCGGCTCGGCGGGCATCGTCGGCCAGTCGATCGGCGGTGGCGGCGGCGTGATCGCCTCGGCCTTCTCCAATGCCAACGTCACCAGCTATGGCGTTACCCTGAACGCCGCCAACGCCAGCGGGCTGAACGGCAACACCGTCGCCGTCACCACGCGCACCCAGACCATCGCAACCGCCGGCGCCAATGCCGCGGGCGTGATCGCCCAGTCGATCGGCGCCGGCGGCACCTATTTCACCCAGGCAAATGCCGCCTCGCAGGGGGCGGTGCACACCGCGATCAATCTCGGCACCCCGGTCGGCAAGGGCGATGGCGGCCAGAACACCACCTATTCCACCAACGTCACCCTGGGCGCCGGCGGCGTCACCACCATCGATACCTCGGGTGCCAATGCCTATGGCGTGGTCGGCCAGTCGATCGGCGGCGGCGGCATCGTCTCCATCGCCACCCTGTCGAGCGGCGGCTGGATCGATGCCGGCATCATCGGCCAGCGCGGCGGCGGCGGATCGGCCATGCCGACCAGCGTCAGCGGCACCGCGAACATCGTCACCCGCGGCACCAATGCCGCCGGCGTGATCGTGCAGTCGATCTCGGGCGGCGGCGGCGTCGCCAGCCTGTCCTCTCAGTCCGGCGCCTGGTTCTCGGGGATGGTGACGCTCGGCGCCACCGGCGGCAACGGCGCCAATGCCAACACCGCCTATGGCTATCTGGCGGCCGGCAGCGTCACCACCAGCGGCGCCTTCGCCCCCGGCCTGGTGGTGCAGTCGATCGCGGGCGGCGGCGGCATCGCGGGCATCCATACCGATGCCGTTCGCCTGGGCGGGCCGCTCAATGGCAATGGCGGCACGGTCTCGGCAACAAGCTCGGCGCTGATCACCACCTATGGCGGCGCCTCTCCCGGCATCGTCGCCCAGTCGATCGGCGGCGGCGGCGGTCTCGCCCATGGCGCCGGCCAGGTCTATTTCAACTCGGCCGTCAGCGGCTCCAATGCCGGCAATGTCTGGCTGACCACCGGCACCGGCGGCACGGTGCAGACCGTCGGCAGTGTGTCCTATGGCATCCTCGCCCAGTCGGTGGGCGGTGCCGGTGGCGCGGTGTTCTCGGAATACCGCCAGCTTTCGGCCAATTTCGGCTCGGCCATCGCCTATGGCAGCGCCGTGACGCTGAACGTGCCGACCAGCGTCATCACCAACGGTGTCGGCTCCACCGCCATCCTGGCCCAGTCGGTCGGCGGCGGCGGCGGCGTGGTCGCCTCGGTCTTCGCCGATGCCAATGTCACCAATTATGGCATCGGCAATATGGGCGGCGGCGGCAGCAATCTGAACGGTGGCGCCGTCTCCATCACCACCCAGAACCAGACCATCGCCACGACGGCAGCCAATGCAACGGCCGTGGTCGCGCAGTCGGTGGGCGACAACGGCATCTTCTTCACCCAGACCAACACCGCCGCGCAGTCTTCCGCTTCGGTCAACCTGCAGCTCGGCGCGGTGCGCGGTTCGGGCAATGGCGGGCCGTCGCAGAATGATGCGGTGGCGGGCTATCTGGGCAATGCGGTCATCCAGACCTCGGGCGCCAATTCGCTCGGCGTGCTGGTGCAGTCGGTGGGCGGCGGCGGCGGTTTCGCCTCGATCGCAACCCAGGCCTCGGGCGGCAGCATCAATGCCCGCCTCGGCCAGCAGGGTGGCGCGGGTTCCGCCCAGGACATCACCATCACCGGCGCGCCCAAGGTGCTGACCCAGGGCGTCAACGCGGCCGGCGTGGTCGCCCAGGCGATCACCGGCGGCGGCGGCGTGATGGCGGTGTCCGGCACCAGCGGTGCGGTCTTCTCGGGCAGCGTCTATCTGGGCGGCACGGGCGGCGGCACCAGCGGCAATGCCGCGGTCTCCATGACCCTCAGCGGCGGCAGCATCCAGACCGGCGGCAGCTTCGCGCCGGGCCTGGTCGCCCAGGTGATCTCGGGCGGCGGCGGCCTCTCGGCCATCAACGCCACCTCGGTCAATCTGGGCGGGACGGTCGCCAGCAAGTCGAACACGCTGACGGTGACCAATGGCGCGGCCATCACCACCACCGGTGCCGCCTCTCCCGGTCTCGTCGCCCAGTCGATCGGCGGCGGCGGCGGTCTGGCGCTGGCTGCCACCGGGGCCAGCGTCCGGGTCGGCAACAAGGCGAGCGGCGCCGACGGCAGCAACATCACCATCACCAGCAATGGCCAGATCTACACCACCGGCGTGAACTCCTTCGGCATTCTGGCGCAGAGCGTCGGCTCCGGCGGCGGCACGGTGCTCACCACCGGCGGCACGGTCTCGGCGGCGGCCAATGCGTCCAGCAAGGCCAGCGCCGGCAGCGTCACGGTCGGCGTCAACGCGCCCATCACCACCACCGGGGCGGGTGCCCATGGCGTGGTCGCCCAGTCCGCCGCCGGCGGCGGCGGCATCGTCACCAACGGCACCACCACCCTGTTCCTGTCGGGCAATGGCGGTGGCAGCAGCCATGCCGTCTCGGTCTATGTCTATGCCCCGATCACGGTCAGCGGCGCCGGTGCCAGCGCGGTGGTGGCGCATTCCACCACCGACCCGGTGGTGGAGATTGCCGAAGGCGTGGTGGTCACCGGCGCGGCCGACGGCCATGCCCTGCTGCTCGACGGCCCGATCAACGAGGTCACCAATGCCGGCACGCTGCAGACCCTCGCCGGCGGCGACGGGCTGGTGATCGACAGCCGGATCGGCGACACCACCGTCACCAACAAGGGCACGCTGACCGGCAGCATCAAGCTCAGCGACGGCGGCGCCAATCTGCTGACCAACCAGGCCGGCGGCACGATCAATTCGGGGGCGAGCATCGACCTGGGCGGCACCGGCAGCTTCATCAATCACGGCCGGCTGCAATCGGCGACCGCGGGCGTGGTCACGACCACGATCAATGGCGGCTTCACCCAGTCTGCCGATGGCGAGCTGCAGCTGCGCGTCGATCATGCGACCGGCAAGGCCGACGGGCTGCACATCACCGGCGCTGCCAGCATGGACGGCAAGCTGTCGCTCGCCACGATCAACAGCGGTTCGGTGAAGCCGGGCCGGCTGGCGATCGCCGATGTCCTGGTCTCGGATACCGGGCTGGCCGCGGGCAATCTGGAGCTTTCGGCCCCCGCCAGCGCGATCCTGAGCTACAGCCTGACCAACACCGATGGCCGGCTGGGCATCCAGGCCGATGCCGATTTCACGCCCGAGGGCCTCAGCGGCTTCGGCCGGCGGATCGGTGAGCTGCTGGGCCGGGTCCAGAGCGAGGCGGCCTCGGAATATTCCAAGGCGATCACCGCCGGGCTGGTCTCGATCAGCGACACGGCGACCCTTGATCGCGGCTATCGCAGCGTCGGCGATACGGGGGCGGCCAGCGTGCCCCAGAGCATGCTCACCGCCAGCACGCGCGCCATGCAGACGGTGACCGGCCGGCTCGACAGCTGGCGGATGGGGGCGGCAGCGGCGGCGCCCGGCAGCCGGGAGGCGGCACTCGACCAGACGGCGACCGCGCCCGGGGGTGGCAATACGGCCGGAGGACGGGCCTGGATGACGCCGGAAGGCGCCTATGAAACCGGCGGCGGTTTCGACGGGCATTATTTCGGCACCACCATCGGCATCGATGGCGGCGCCGATGACGGCAGCTTCCTGGTCGGCGGCGCCTTCACCTATGGCGAGACCAGCTACGACCTGGACGGGCTCTCGGCCAGCGGCACCGGCAAGCAGTACGGGGTGAGCGTCTATGGTCTGCGTCGCTTCGGCGAGGCCTATGCCTCGGTCATCGGCTATGCCGCGACGGGCGATACCCGCTACACCCGCGATCTGCGCTTCCTGGGCATGCCCCGCGCGGCCGTGACCCGTTTCGACGGCACCACGCTGGGTGCGCGGCTGGAGGTGGGCTACGCCCTGCCGCTGACCGCAGGGCTGAAGATCACCCCCTTCGCGGCGGTGGAGCCGACCCGTCTGCATCTGGACGAGGCCCGCGACAGCTTCGGCAATGGCGGCGGCGTGGTCTACGAGGCCTCGGACACGATCTCGATGCCGATGACGCTGGGCTTCCAGATCGGCGGCCCGGTGACGTTCGAGGACGGCAGCCGGATCGAGCCCTTCTTCCGCGCCGGCTGGAAGCACGAATTCCGGCCCGAGCGCGACATCACCCGCCATCTGGCCGAACTGCCCGGGATCGGCTTCCAGGGCAGCGATGTCGAGGTGCCGGAAGATGCCGCCGTGCTCAGGGCCGGCGTGCAGTATCGCCTGGACGAGGATTTCGACCTGCAGCTGAGCGTCGACTCCGAGCTGTCGGAAGAACGCCGCTCGGTCGGCGGGACCCTGTCGCTGCGCTATCGCTGGTAGGTGCCGGGCCTATACCGATCGTCACGTCCGCGAGCGGCCCGGGATGATCCCGGGCCGTTCGCTTTTGATCCCGAACAGCAGGCGGGTGAGCGCGGTGGCCGCAAGCGCCCGGGCCAGCCCCCAGGAGACGAGCCCGGAAACCGCCACGATGGCCAGATACTTGACCAGCGGCTGCCCCGACCAGCCGAGCAGCAGATAGCCCAGCACCACGATCACCGTCTGATGGACGATGTAGAAGGGAAAGGCGAGCCGCGAGAAGCCGCTGAGCCCCGGGACGGGACGGGCCAGATGCCGGCCGGCCCAGCCGAGCAGGCCGAGGATGGTGGCCCATTCGGCGACCCCCCGCAGCAGCCGGCGCAGGGCGGGCACCGGCAGCGCCCCGGTCATCCAGGCCGCGACCGCCAGTACAGTTGCAACCGCAGCTATGATCAGAAGCAGGCGACAATGACGTTCGGCTGCTGCCCCCAGCGCCGGCGACAGCGCGAACCAGCCGCCCAGCAGGATCAGCAGGCCGAAATGCAGGTGATTGGCCCAGTCCCCCGCCAGCGCATGGGTGCTGGGAAAGCCAGGGCGGAGCAGGATTTCGGCCAGCAGGACCGGCAGACCTGGCGCAAGCAGGGCAAGCGGCCCCGCTGCCGCCACCCGCATGCCGGCACGATCCAGCAGCGCCCGCACCCCGGGCCGGCGCGCAATCAGGAAGACCGGCAGCAGCGCCAGGGCATAGACCAGCAGATAGGCCAGGAACCAGAGATGGTGCCAGCTGAAATTCGCCGCCGGATAGCAGCATTCGAAGATCGAGGGATAGAAGCCCGGAAAGCCGGTGCCCGGGGCAAGGTCGATCGGGCTCGACCGGCCATCGAGCCCCGTGGCCAGACGCTCGACATAGACCTGCGGCGGCACCACCAGCAGAATGCCGGCAACCAGCGGCAGGGCCAGGCGCTCCAGCCGTTCGCGCACATAGCGCCCGGGACCGCGCGCCGACAGGCTGTGCATGGCGGTGATGCCCGCCAGAAAGAACAGCAGCGGCATCTGCCCGATATTGAACACCCCGATCAGCACATCGGCCGCGGCATAGCGCCCGGCATCCTTCATATGCCACGGATCGCTGTCGAACAGCCGGGCGGTGTGGAACAGGATCAGGCCAAGGATCACCAGATTGCGCAGGTGATCGATCGCGCGCGAACGTCCGAGGGCGGGTCCGGCCATGGTGTCACCTTGTGGGGCTGTTCCTTTGCGTGTATCATTCTTGAATGAATGATTCAATTAAAATGGCGATCGCGCCCGTATCCCGTCGGGCAGCGCGATGCGCGTGAAGAAGCCCGGACGTCTTGAGGACATCGCCGCGGCGGCGCTGGCCGTTTTCACCCGCCAGGGCTATCGGCTGACCCAGATGGCCGATGTGGCGCGCGAGGCCGGGCTGTCGGCGGGGGCGCTCTACAGCTATGTCGCGGGCAAGGAGGCGCTGTTCGAACTGGCGCTGGCCGAGGCCCAGGGCCTGACACCGGCCGGTGCCGACCGGTTCGAGGCACGGGGCCTGGCTGCGGCCGCGGCAGCCCTGGTTGCGGCGGCGCGGTCACGCCTGCACCGGCCGGCACTGGACGCAGCCCTTGCCGGCGGCCGTGCCGGCCCGGACGAGATCCGCGCGGTGGCGACCGAGATGCTGGCACTGCTCGCCACCCATCGCCGGCTGATCTGGCTGCTGGATCGCTGCGCGACCGAGATCCCCGAGGTGGCATCCTTCTACGGCACCGAACTCCGTGGCCGCTATTTCCGCGACATGACCCGTTTCGCCGCCCTGGCGGCCGGCGAGGCGGAACCCGGCCCCGCCACCCATGCCCGGGCCCGGGCCCTGGTGGAGATGGCGGCCTGGATGGCCATGCACCGCCTGCGTGACCCGGCGCCGCCGGCCGTGGACGATGCCACCGCCCATGCGGCGGTGGTCGAGATCATGCTCGCCAGCCTGGCCCCCTGCCCTGCCGATACGCCCCGATCTGCGGGGGGTGAGCCCGCTACAGGGGTTTGAGCACCGCCATCAGCACGATGACGGCAATGCAGCCTGCGACGGCCGGGGCGGCATGGCGGGCAAGGCCGGGCGGCAGATGGGCCCGGTCGACCAGCATCCGCCGCAAGGTGCCGGCCAGCAGGCCGTGCAGCCCCGACAGAACCATCACAGCCACCAGCTTGACCAGCAGCCAGCCATCGGGGAACCAGCCCCCCAGGCTGGCGATGGCGATGCCCGCCGCCCAGACCACCACCATCGCCGGCACGGTGATGGCCTGGTCCCAGGCGCGCAATCGGGTGATCAGCGGTTCGGCCGGGCGGCCGCAGCACAGCCCCAGGGCCAGAACCAGCATGCCGCCGGTCCACAGAATCGCCGCCATCAGATGAACGGCCTTCAGCAGCAGCAGCGGGCTCATGCGGCGATCTCCGCCGCCCGGCGCCGGATCAGCCGATCGTTGATCAGGGCGCCGAAGGGCACGACCGCGCCTCCGAGCAGCTGCGCCAGTTCCAGCGGCCGCCAGCCTGCCACCGGCGCCGAAGCGATCAGCGCCCAGGTCCAGGCAAGAAAGGCCAGGCCGTGAACCGGGCCCATCACCTGTACCGCCAGCGGCCAGCCGGCCAGATGCTTCAGCGGCACCGCAACCAGCACCAGCAGAACCAGCGTCGTGCCCTCCGCCAACGCGGCGCGTCTCAATCCCTGCAAGGCGGTCATGCCTGCCCCTTCCCTCCCAATGATCAACTGCGGCAGCATGCCGCCATTGGCGGGCTTGCAGCCAGTGGCAGGAATGACAAAGATCGATGGGTTTCCGCCATAGACGACAGGCTGCAACCGGAGCCGCCATGCCGCCCCATCACCTTGCCGTGCTCGCCTTCGACGGCGTGCTGCCCTTCGACCTTGCGACGGCCGTGGAGACCTTCGCCCGCGCGCGGCTGGACGACGGCACGCCGCCCTATCGGATCACGGTCGCAGCCTCCCATGCCGAGGTGGCGGCAGAGGGCTATGGTTTAAGGGTGCCGCAGGGTCTGGCCTCCGTCGGCGACGCGGCCACCGTGATCGTGCCGGGCATGGCGGAGCCGCGCAGCCCCGCCGATCCGGCCATTCTGGCGGCGTTGGCCCGGGCCCGGCACCGCGGCGCGCGGATCGCATCGATCTGCACCGGCGCCTTCGTGCTGGCCGCCGCCGGACTGCTCGACGGCCGGCGCGCGACCACCCATTGGCAGGCGGCGGGGCTGCTGACCCGGATGTACCCGAAGGTGGCGGTCGATCCGGCCGTGCTCTATGTCGACGAGGGCGATGTGCTGACCTCGGCCGGGGCGGCGGCGGGGCTGGACCTCTGCCTGCACATGATCCGACGCGATTTCGGCGCCCGGGTCGCCGCCCGCACCGCCAGGGCAGCGGTGGTGCCGCTGGAACGTGCCGGCGGCCAGGCCCAGTTCATCCAGGACGACCCGCCCGCCGCCGCAGGGCTGGCGCCCCTGCTGGACTGGATGCGCGCCAATCTGGACCAGCGGCTGGAGGTGGAGCGCCTTGCGGCCCGCGCGGGGATGAGCCCGCGCACCTTCGCGCGTCGCTTTCGTGCCGAAACCGGCACCACCCCCCTGCAATGGCTGCTGACCGCCCGCATCCGCCGCGCCCAGCTGCTGCTGGAAACCACCGGCCGGTCGATCGAACGGGTCGCCACCGAAGCCGGTTTCGACAGTGCCGTCACCTTCCGCCAGCGCTTCCGGCAGGTGGCCGGGGTGACGCCCAGCGACTGGCGGCGCAGCTTCGGAACGTCACGCAGCGGCTGACACTCAACAATCGTTGAATTTCCTCAACCTGCAACTTCCCGTCGTGCAATCGCGTGATAAGATCACTCGGTCTGCACATGTCCTTTGCAAAATGGTCCACCATTTCGGGGTCCACCATTTCGGGGCAGAGGACGCCTTGGGGGGAAGACATCCATGGCCTATGATCTCAACCAGACGGTGTTCTCACTCAGTCTGGCATCGAATGCCGTCGCCGATATCAAGGCGACGACTTCGGGCTACAACACCGAGCTGACCGCCTATATGGCGGCCGGGCTGAATGGCGGCACGCTGCAGGATCTGTCGAGCGACGGCGCCTTCGCCAACTATCAGGGCCCGGCCTGGCCGGGCTTTTTCCCGACCATGAACAGCCAGCTGGCGGGCGGTGACTGGCAGGTGGTCTGGGGGCCCTGCGTCTGGGTGGCGCCGCTGAAGCACGGCTCGAAGATCCTGTCGCTCTATGCCACGAATTCGATGTATGTCGGCTGGAGCCCGTCGCTCAACACCTATGTGGTGGCGATCGCGGCGACCAATGCCGAAAACGTCATGGACTGGGTCGACGAAGACTTCGACGTCTACGCCCGCACCACCTCGACCTGGCCGCCGGCGATCCCGTTCACCGAAAAGCGGCACGAGGTGCTGCCCGAGAGCACGCCGCAGATCTCCGCCGGCACCGCCACCGGCATCAGCGCCCTTTTGGGCATGACCGATCCGAAACAGGGCTCGCTACAAAGCTTCCTGGCATCCAAGGCCGACAGCAGCGCCACGCTCTGGTTCACCGGCCACAGCCTGGCCGGCGCGCTCTCCCCCACCCTCGCCTTCTATCTCTATCCGGATCCCACCAAAAGCGGCTGGGGCACCATCAACCTCCTGCCCTCGGCCGGTGCGACCCCGGGCAACCAGGCCTGGCTGGATCTGTTCACCGCGGGCTACCCCGACGCCACCGATCTCGTGAACATGCATGACGTGGTGCCGCGCGCCTGGAACATGCTGCCGACGGTGATCCAGTCCAAGGACAAGGCCGGCAACTATCCCAGCATCTTCGGCATGCTGGGCTCGGGTACCGTCAGCGTCGGCTATACGGTCGACCTGCTGGTGCATTACATGGAACGCCGGATCCGCGACATCACCTATGCCAACATCACGCACAACATGTTCGGTGCGGCGGATTTCTCGTCCAATTGGGGGCATTTCACCTGGGGCACGGTCACGACCGACGCCCAGGGCTATACGCTGAAATCCGACCCCGCCTGGAGCGACTGGCCGGCCTTCACCGACAGCAACCCGGTGACGGCACAGAACCCCGCCCAGACCGGCAAGGCCACGGTGATGGGCCAGATCGGCCAGCTGATCGCCGCCACCCATATCGACCAGTATGTCCATAATTTCGGCCTGACGCCTTCGCAGCTGCTGCCGGAAGTTCCGGCGGACTGGAAGCCGCAGGCACCGGATCTGGACAGCTTCCAGGCCATGCTCCACGAGGGCTGACCGGCAGCGCGCCATGCAACCAGTTGCGCAGCACTCCGGCTCCGGCTAGAGCAGATTCCCATCATTCTGGTTCGTAACCTGCTGCCGTGAAATATCCCCGTGCATCGCTTGGTGTGATTGCGTCGATGGCATCACGGATGGCGTCCCAGAGGCTTGGCAAAGTCCGT